>JAXDOA010000735.1:0-2647 GCA_034669125.1 Hyphomicrobiales bacterium | reverse complement strand
GCCACAACGGAGCGCGCCTGCCTGACCGCCAGACGCCCGGTGTTTCCCGTGGCGCGAAGCGGTACCCGCGAGGACGCGGGCAGAATGATGGTCAGGAGCCCCGGCCAGAATTTTCGGGCCAAAAGCGGGAATCGGGGCGGTATTTCGCGGGCCAGTTCGTCCACCATCAGGGCGTCGCGCACCAGCATGGGCAGGGCCCGATTAATCTCGCGCCCTTTGGCCTGGTAAACCTGCCGGACGGCAGGAAGGCTAAAAGGGTCCGCAACCAGGGTGTACAGGGCGTCGGTGGGAACCGCTACAACCTTGCCACGCCGGATCGCCTCCGCAGCACGGTCGAGGGCTTCAGGAGAGGGTTCGAGAGGATTGATCTCGATGAGATCGGTCACCTCGGCCAGCGTAACACAAAGGCTATATTATGGTTAACTGGCTGCTTCGAGAAGGGTCTCTTCACGGGGAGTTTCGGCGCTTCTCGGCTCAAATGAATAACCAAACCCACGGACTGAATGGATCAGGCAGGGGGCTGCGGGGTCGCGCTCGATTTTCTGGCGAAGCCGCAGAATGTAAACGTCTACGGTGCGGTCGGTGATAGCGCGATCCTGCCCCCACACGGCATTCAGCAGCTGCTCACGGCTGAACACAACGCTGGGGCGCGTCATCAGAAATTCCAGCAGGCGGAACTCGGTGGCGGTGAGCGCGAGCGGGTCGCCGGCCAGCTTTACCTGGCAGCTGCTGCGATCCAGTTCCACTTCACCAGCCTTGAGAACCCGCGACGGGGCAGTTTGGGTTCGGAATTGCAGTTTGATACGCGCGATCAGTTCACGCACGAAGAATGGCTTGACCATGTAGTCGTTCGCACCCAGTTCCAGCCCGACAATACGGTCTGTTTCCGACGCGCGGGCTGTCAGGAAGATGATCGGCGTCTGTGCCAGTTCAGCGTCATTGCGGATGCCTTTGCAGATGTCCAAACCATCGGAGTCCGGCAGCATGATGTCGAGCAGGACCAGGTCGGGGCGGGCGCGGCGGCATAAATCGAGCGCTCCCCGGCCGGTTTGCGAGCCCGAGATCGCGAAACCTTCCTTTTCGAGGTTGTACTTGAGCAGGGCGTAGAGATCGGCGTCGTCTTCGATAAGAACGATTCGTTTAGTCACGGGATCACCCATTCCGGTTGGCGTCCGTGAAAGCCGGGGCCAACAAACACCTCCAGCGTAGCTGCCCGGAGGTTACAGAAGGGTTAAGGGGCAGTCAAATCCCGGTGAAGAGATCACGGCACTTCGAAACGATAGCCAAAACCCCGTACGGTGACCAGGAACCCTGGTTCGTCCGGCTTCTCCTCGATCTGCTCGCGCAAGCGGCGGATGTGCACGTCCACCGTGCGCGGGGTGACGAAGTGCTGCTCGCCCCAGACTTCCCGGAGGAGCTGGTCCCGCGACCACGCATGCCCCGGATGAGTGAGGAAAAATTCCAGGAGCTTGAATTCCGTGGAAGTGAGCTCGAGTTCAGCGTCGCCCTCCGGCTTCACCTGAAACACCCGGCGGGCGCCAAGATCAATCCGAAAGGGTCCTATAGCCACGTGCGTCTGTTTCGGCTCCGCCTCGGTCTCTGTGCGGCGAAGATGCGCCTTAATGCGCGCCACCAGTTCGCGGGGGCTGAATGGCTTTGTTATGTAATCATCTCCGCCGATTTCAAGGCCCAGGACGCGGTCAACCTCGTCCGAGCGAGCCGTTAAGAAAATGACGGGCGTGCGTCTGAGTTTGCCTCCTTGCCGGATGCGCCGGCAGAGATCGAAGCCGTCCTGCCCTGGAAGCATAACGTCCAGCACGATCAGATCCGGCTGCCAGCTTTCCAGTTCACGAAAAGTCCCGTCGGAGCCGTTGAAGATACGGGTCTGGAAGCCGCCACGCGTCAGGTTGTATTCGATCAGAGAAGCGAGCTCGGCTTCATCTTCCACCACCGCTACTTTCTTCGACATCCCGCTCAGTTCCTCTGAGCTGCTGCTTTAGCGGCTTTGCATTCGGCACAGGGGCAGATCTCGCGCAGGTGATCGTATGAGTAGAGACCTGTGTCATGCCCGTCACTCCAGGAGATCTTCAGCGCGTAAGTCCCGACCGGCTCGATGGCATTCATCTTCAGCTTCGGCGTGAACATCGGGAAAGGGCCGGCTGGGGCATCTGTTGTCTTCTTGCGCGGTTCGGTGCCGTGCGAGCCGGTGCAACCCGCGCAGGGGCACCAGTCGCGCAGATACTCGGTGCGGTAAGAGCTGTGGTGGCCGTCCTTCCAATCAATCTCGATCCCTTTCGATTTGGAGATGGCAATATGCTCGGGTTCGCTTTTCAGCCTGGTAGTCATGGTGTTTTGTTACTGGTTGCTTCGCTCGACATCGCGTACGCCGGAGATTCGCCGCATGGCACCGCAGAGTTTCTCCAGTTGCTTCTTATCGCGCACGTCAACGGTCATTTCGACGAACGCCGCGTCATTGCCGGCGCTGAAGTCCGTCTTCGCTTCCAGGCTTCGGACGTTTGTGTTCTCATTGGCCAGCACGGTAGTCAACTGGTGCAATAGGCCTGGCCGGTCGTCAGTCTGCACTACAATGCGCACCGGGAACGTGTCGCTGGCTGTCCGCTCCCATTCCACTTCGATTTTGCGCTCC
>JAXDOA010000734.1:0-2888 GCA_034669125.1 Hyphomicrobiales bacterium | reverse complement strand
AGCGCCATCACATCCGGCACCACTTTGCCGGCCCGCAGAAGGAGCACCGGAGGTATGCGGAGGCCTTCCTGATAGATCTCTCTCGCGAGCGGCATCGAGCCAGGGCTCATGCCCCCCACGTCAGCGTGGTGTGCGCGGCTGGCCACATAAAAATCGGCTTTTCGCGTGTTGCTGCGCGCCGGGGCCCCCAGGAACACGCCGGATACTGCCGTGATGTCCGGCAAATGCGTGCCGCCCCGGAAGGGATCGTTCACGATGGCGACATCGCCGGGGCCCAGAACAAAGGCGTCCAGAGCAAAGCGCACCGAAAGGGGCATGGCGCCCAGGTGCACGGGCATATGATCGCCCATTGCAATGGTTTCGCCAGCAGCGTCATAAATAGCACAGGAGTAGTCGCGGCGCTCTTTGATATTTGCGCTGAAGGCGGTCTTGCGCAGAACCGTACCCATCTCCTCCGCAATGGAAACGTAGATATTGCGAAAGATCTCGAGATCGACTGCCTGATTCGCTGGTCTGACGGCCATCAGCCGGGCGGATCCTTCTTAACGGGCGGAGTGTGGGCGGGTGGTTTGGCCGGTGGCTTTGACGGCGCTTTCACAGCGGGAGCTTTGCCACCACCCAACTGCAACTGTTCCACGTAATCCTTCTCCGGCTGCGGTTCGGCGGTGATGGGCTCCGGGGGAGGCTCCTTGAGTTCCTGCGCTTTCATTTTGCAACTCGCAATTTCGATCAGGAACGATGCCATGGGTTCCCATTTTTCACCGAGGCGTTTCTCCACCTGGTAAGCCTGACCATTCGCGGAGGAGCGCAGGCGAAAATCCGGGTTGTCAAATGCCGGTGGTGCGTGTTTGATCTTCGGAGCTGCACCGGTAGCGCTGCGAATCATCCAGCTTTCGCCGCCGGTTTCGGATTCCCAGTCGAGGTAGCGTCCACCTGGTGCGCTTCGGCCGGCATCCACAATCAATTCGCCGTGTTGTGGGGAGTCAAACCAAAACCGCTGCACAGAGCCGGGACCACCATCCTCACTGACCTGTCGTTTACGCCAGGTGGCGCCACCATCGGTGCTGATCAAAAAAAAGGGATCGCGCGAAAGTGGGTATTGAAGCTCACCGCCGGCCCAGCCGTGGTCCAGATCATAGAATTCCAGTTGATCGAGCGAGGCACCACGAACGCGCGCGGATGGCTCTTTCCACGTGGCGCCACCGTCGTCGCTGGCGAGAAGAATAGAGGAGAGAGTTGCTGAGGTGGAGTGCAGATTGCCTGCGATGAAAAGCTTCTTTCCCGCCGAAGCTACGGTGCTAAGTTCCAGAAAAACAGACCACGGCTCATCTTCTGTGCACAGCAAGCCAACGGACTGCAGTTCGTCTTCCGCGCAGGTGAAAGGAAGGCGAATGGGCTCCCCTGAATTGCGCAGCACAGGCGATTGCTGTGCGATCACCGCAACCGGCACCAGCCACAGAAGGACCGAAACAATATGGCGCTGCATGTCATCCACCTTGCCCGAATTCTACAATGCGTGCAACCGTTGAAAAAACTGGCCGGAATTCTTCTTGTAATGAGGAGTGATTTACACGAAACAAGGGTGCGGGCGCATCTTAGGGTGAAAGGGGTGATTGCGCCCGCTTGTTGTAACGGGGATTTGAGTGTAAGGGCGCGAGCGAATTCCGCCGGGTTACGCCCTCTTAAAAAAAATTCTGATCAGGATTCAAACATTCCTTCGAACAGTACGCTCGAGAGGTAGCGCTCGCCTGAATCCGGGAGTATGACTACGATAGTCTTCCCCCGAAATTCTTCTTCGTTCGCAATGCGGACCGCAGCGGCGACTGCCGCGCCGCACGAAATGCCGCAGAGGATACCTTCCTCACGAGCGAGACGCCGAGCCATCTCGATTGACTCCTCATTGGTAACCTGCTCGACCCGGTCCACCATACTGAGGTCGAGGTTCTTAGGCACAAAGCCCGCCCCAATGCCCTGAATCTTGTGCGGACCCGGCTTCAACGGCTGGCCCGCCAGGGTCTGCGTGATAACGGGGCTGCCGGTCGGTTCCACCGCAACGGAAGTAATCTTCTTGCCCTTATCCGTTTTGATATAGCGCGAAACACCGGTTATGGTTCCCCCGGTGCCCACACCGGAAACCAGCACGTCCACCTCGCCATCGGTGTCTTCCCAAATCTCAGGTCCGGTCGTTTTCTCGTGGATAGCGGGATTGGCAGGGTTTTCGAACTGCTGCAGCAGTACGTAGCGGTCCGGGTCGGAATTGACGATCTCCTGGGCTTTGGCGATAGACCCTCCCATGCCCCGCGATCCCTCGGTGAGTTCAAGTTTCGCGCCGAAGGCAGCCAATACCTTGCGCCGCTCCATGGACATGGTCTCTGGCATGGTTAAGGTGACCGGGTACCCGCGCGCGGCAGCCACAAACGCCAGGGCGATACCGGTGTTGCCGCTCGTGGGTTCGATCAGTTCCTTGCCCGGCTTCAAAATGCCACGCCGCTCCGCGTCCCAAATCATGGACGCGCCGATGCGGCACTTCACCGAGTAAGCAGGGTTGCGCCCTTCCACTTTCCCCAGCAACGTGACCGGCGCACCTGCGACCACCCTGTTCAGTCTTACAAGGGGCGTGCGTCCGATGCTGTACGAATTATCCAGATAGTACATTAGATCTCCCAGTTGGGTACAAAACGGCTATGTTTCTCGGTCCATTCGCGAACGAGCTGAGCAAAGTTGGCGTTGTCCAGAACCGAATCAATCGCCCTGTCCACGCGCTCCCAAAGCTCTGATAACGGCGTTGCCGACTGGCGGCGCTGCCGGGAACGCTCTTCCTGCCGGCCCTCCACAAAGCGGAGAACTTCTCCGACTGTGATGGATTCGGGACGCCGGGCCAAAAGATA
>JAXDOA010000733.1:0-5664 GCA_034669125.1 Hyphomicrobiales bacterium | reverse complement strand
GGCAGGACCGCGGATTTCGGTAGTCACGGGCAGACCTTCAGCATCGCCTGGCGGAAAGATACGCAGGAGCCGATGTCCGACGAGATCGCGAGGTTTCAGGCCAACGCTGTTCTCGCCTGTAACAAACGAGTCACAGTCCTCATCGACGTCGACAACCAGATTATCGTATTCACGCAAAGTGATTCCTCGGAACAGGCGGCGCCAGACTGCGCGGAAGTCCACTTCGAGACCGGGACAGCAATTAGCAACGGACGTGATTGGGCGCGAGGAAATTGGGTTACCTGCCGCCGCGTAGTTGATCTGGCCCGTGAGGGTACTCAGGCACGCTGTGCGATTCCGCGGGGTCAACCGCGGATTAGTAGGCCTCTCTGAAGTTCCGTCGACCTGCGATGCCTTCCGGATTGTATCGATTTGTCGCCAGGTAAGCGCGAGGTAATTGTTGTCCGCCCCGCACATGAGCGCAGGCATTTTGCGGCGTCCGCGATCCGTGAGATCCGCAACCTGATCGGGCCGACGCAGCACCCTCAGAAACCATGCTGCCGCTTGTCCACGCAATGCAGCAAACGCTTGCTGGTGCAAAGTCATCACCGCCAATGTATCGACTGTGTGCGGCGCCATGACCGGACGAATGGCGCGCTGCGTTCCGGCAGCCTCCTCTTCCGGCATCGAGTCCAGCGACAGGGCCGGTCGGCCCTTGAAGTCATTGCCGTTCAAAACAATCAGATTCATAAAGCGGACGGTTTCGTAGGCACGACGGACGATGTCCTGCGCCGCGGCGAGGATGACTTCTTTCGGTTCATCGCTTTTGATTTCAGGTCCGTCGACGACCTGTTCAAGATCGTCTGCGAGAGTGCGGACAAACAATGAGTCCGGCACCATCGCCGGTGGCCCAGCACAAATGCGCGCTGCAGCGAACAGTGCGGTTTCTTCCTTGCGCTTAAGCCTGATCTCGACAAAACCATCACAGGCATCGTCAAGATAGCCGCGGCTCACTGCGACATTGTTGTTAAGCCAGGATGGTGCGGGCGGATCGATTGCAAAGAGGGAAGGCGGCAAGGTTTCGTTCCGGAAAGCCGGCGAACCGGTCGGAGCCGAAGCTGCATCGGATGCTTCCGCCCCAAAACCGAACCATGAATTCTTGCGGTCGTAGATGGCCCGTTCGGCGGGAACCTGATATATTTCCGGCGCGTGGGGATCCAGATTGACGGGCCGATCTTCCTCCATGGGACCGGGCCCGTAAATGAGGCCCTTTCCCGGCGTGAATCGGAAGCGGATTTGAGGAAAATCGTCATTTGGCTTGATAAAGCGAATCCGTCCGAAGTCGATGAAGTTATCGGGCGAAACGAAGTTCTTGCAGCGTCCCTTGAGAGTGCACGAATCGTGATTTGTGATCCATTGCGTGCTTGCGACGACACGATCCTTTGGATCGCCTGTACGGCGCTCGACCTTACGATTGGCGACCGAGACGCGGCAGGACACGTCCTCGACCCTCAAGCCGTCTGCTTTCAAAAGACCTAGCGTCAAAGGTTGCAGCTTCCCATCCTCGGTGATCGCGAAAACTTCGAGAAAGGGAGCGACGGGACGAATCTTGCCGTCTTGCTTGAACGTGATGCTTAGCGGTGTCGGCGCGCCGGCTATCTCGCCCGTGTCCTCGTTGACGATGAGTGTTGGCGCAGGTTTGATCGCTCGATAATCCAGCGGCTTCTCGAGTTTCGCGTCAAGGTCCACGTCGATGTAGAAATTGTCGAGCGGTTCCTCGGCCGAGCCAAGCCGAGCAATCGCGAAGGGTGGCAGAATACGCAGCTGCTGGATGGTCAACGCGCCTCCTCCACCTCAACCGGCCCCGGATATGATTTGCGCTATCCAATTGCGCGCCTGTCTATCCAGGTCCATCAACGTGCGCACATACGCCTCGCCGCCAACTTCGGCGAGTTGCGCCTTCACTTTTGGATCATTGCCCGCGTAATAAAGCAAGCGGCGGCAAGTGGTCTGCGACGACTTCAGCAGGTCGTCGTGCCGGCGCCATATGTCAATGTCTCCCTGCGGCAGGTTTAGGGAATAAGGCATTTCGAATGGCGGTCCTGCATAGCCGCTCACGCCGTCGTCTCGACGCGGGAGGCGAACAAGTAACCCTGCAATGGTTTTAAGATTGTACATTTCGCCAAATGCCCGATGCATAACCATGCTACGCAATCCGGGTCGATCGCGCCGCGTTGTGCGTGCCAGCCGAAAGGTATGTGCCAAGTAATCCAGGAGCAGCCTATAGCGCTCGTTGAATATCTGCGCGAGATGCTTTGCGGTGATCGCGTCTATGATGCTCGCTTCGGGATCGGACCTTTGCACTGTTGCTCGGGATTGTGGGGCGGTCACCGGCAAAGGACCCCTGACCGCCCTCGCAAAATCCAGTCGTGTTGTGGGATCGCGCGGGATGTCGCGAGCAGGTTTCCAGGATGGGTCCCCATGCCGCAGAAGCTCTTGGAAGATATCGAGAAATCGCTCGAAATGCGAAGGTTCGTGAGACCGGTTAGTGTGAGGCCCCTCGCCTTGATCAGCCAGCGCACGTAGTGCCTTTATCGCGTCGGTGCGCGAAGCGACGCGATCAACGAGAACATGCGCGGGTCGATCGGCGGCCAACACTGTGGCAGCATGGCTTATGAGGTTGCCTTCCGAATCCAGCATCTTCGGAGAGGGCCTATAGCCCCGCCCCCACTCGTCCCAGGAAGCTTGAATCTCGTAGCTTGACTCATCGAATGCCGTGTCAGCAATTTTTGCTTCGTCAGAGATAACTTCAATAATATGCTCGTACAGTTCGCCGACGCGGTGCATCCCGGTCCTTACCGTTTCCGGATCGAGCCAGTCGCCCAACGATGCGACGACCTGATTTATTGTCCGCGCCTGCGCCTCGGCGGAGGGAACGACGTAATTCGGCTCCCGCCGCTTGCGCGGAGGCGGTGTTGGCTCGGGCGTAACGGACCGCGGCATTTCCGCATAGATGTAGCAGCTTAGGGATTTTATGGAGAAAGGCTCGAGCGAAAACGGAAAAGGATAGACTTCTCGGTCCCAAGGAAAATCTTCCCGCGCGAAGTTGACGGAGCCGCCCAGAAAAACGAGCAGGTTCTGAACGGTCAGAAGATGCCCCATCTCCTCACGAGCTACCGACAGGATGGCGTCGCGCCACCCTTCTACCATCGTGCGATGCTCGTCCGGGATTTGATTGCCGCCAATCGAGTATGCCGCGTATAAGTATTGAACCATCAAGCTGTGCTCGACCTCCGCACCCAGATGCAAAAGCATCAAAAGGTGATCGTGCCAGGTCATATCCGGGCGCTTCTTATAGCGTGCCGGTGCCGCTGCGGGCGCATCTAAGGGCTGCCCGGAGGAGGCCTGTGTTACCCTTTTATCCTGAACGGAAGGGTCCAATTCAGATACTCTCGACTGTCTCCAAGCCTAGCATAGGCGGAGCTATAATCGTAAGCAAGCGGCATCATGGTGAGGAGCACTTGTTCGGCGGCATTCAAGCGAAGAGGTAATAACTACCGCGCCGCGCGTCCGCGAGGAAAACGCGACAGGTCGGAATGTCGTAGGCCCTGTTCGCCCGAATCCTGGTTTCTTTCTCAACCTTATTGCCAACGCTTATCGCTAGTGTAAGATTCATCGTCCGATTGAACTCGTTAAATAACCTGGACTCGCCTGAGGCTTCGGACCCTCAGCAAATCGGTGACAGCTTCATGGCCGCCTCTGAAACCAAGGATCAGTTCGACATAGATGGATACAACGAGATACATCAGTTGATCGAGAGCGCTATGAAGGGCTCAGCTGATGGGGACGTGGCGCAGCTCCGTGGCGCATTTCACGAGGAGGCCCGCATGTTTGGCGAGGTCTTCGGGCGCCGCTACGACGAACCAATCGCTAGCTTCTTCGAGATGTGTGAAGATCACCCGCTCGGTAAAGGCAATCGCTACAGGTCACGTATTGTCTCAATCACGCCGGTCGGACCCGCCGCCATGGTGATGGTCGCCGAAGATGGATGTTGGGGAAGCGCATCCTTCGTCGACTTCTTCACGGTCACTCAGATCAACGGAACATGGAAAATTACGAACAAGACCTTTGCGTACACCGGAGGCGATATTCCCCGCGAGGTGCTGGGGGGTTAAGCCAAAGCTCAGAGGGTGAGTGTGGCTTGGAGCAGGATCTTCGCGTCCGCCAAATCGGCCGTCTCACATCCGGGGTCAAATTTCGTATAAACGCTCGAAAGAAGGCTGTGAGCGTCAGAGTTCCTCCCCTGACGCACCAGAAGACGGGCTAAACTCGTACTTGCCCGCAACTCAAAAGACTTCGCTCCCTGCCCCTGAGCGACGGCAATCGCCTGCTGGTATTTCGCAACGGCCGCGTCGGCCGTCGAGTAGCGGGAGTGGAGGTCGCCAAAAAGCCGATAGATTTCAGATTCGGCCCACCGCTCGCCGGTTTCGGCTGCAATTTGAAGCGCCTCTTCGAAGTGCTGACTGGCAAAATCGGGTTTCCCGCTTTCGCCATACGCCTCACCTAGGAACGCGAGACAGATCGGACGAAATACCCGTGAGCCAGTTTGTGCCCAAAGTTGAAGGCCCTCTTGAACAAGCTCAACTGCGAGTTCGGGGCGATCTGAACGCGTAATGTGCCAAGCACGCAAGAAACATCCGAGTGCCTGCCAATAGGGCAGCTCACGATCCTTGGCGAGTTCTGTCAAAAGCGTTCCCAACTCCGCTACCCGATCGACCTTGCGCAGCAGCACGCACGCCATCCCCGCATGCCATAAAGCGTAGAACCGCGACTGGTGGTCGTGCTCCAATGCCTCGCTCCGCTCCAAAGCAGCTTCCGCGGCCTTCTCCGCGGCTGCCGCGTGGCCGGACAGCCATAGCGCCCACGATCGATAACAATGAAGAGTTACTCCCAAGTCCTGACCAAAGCGGGCGCGTAGACTTTGCTTAGCCCCGGCATCCATTCGGTGTTCCTCGGGAACATACCGCAGCAGCGCCTGATGCAAGGCATCATTCGCGTCGGCTATGCGGCCAAGAATAAGACGCGAAGTTCCGACCAACCGATGCCCCACCACGATTGATCCCGTCTCGCCTTGCTGCTGAGCAAATGCTAAGAATCGGTCAGCTTGCTCCAGCATCGTGGCGCATCTGCCACTGATGTAGTGATGGGCCCACAATCCATACAGCGCCGCGAGATGTATTTCCGCGTTACCTAGGTGTTGTGAGAAGTCGCGAACCTGCGTGTATGCCTCCCCCACCTGGGGGTCGGCATAGCCCTTTTGTTCCAGCAAAGTTCGAGCGAGCGCGACTTGCAGCTTCAGCTCATTCTGCTTTCGCTCGTCGTCCCCCGGTAGCTCAGCAACGAGCTGCAACGCCTGAGTAATGTGAGCGTGCGCCTCCTTGAGCGCAGATCGCGACAGCGCACGCTCTGCGGCGATAGATAGATACCTGATCGTCTTCACGATATTGCGGGCTCCGCGGCAATGATACGCGATCAGCTCCGGCTGTGCGTTTACAACTTCCGGAAAGTGCTCCTCCAGCGCTCCGGCGATTTTATCGTGAAGCTCTCTTCTGCGGGCGCGCAGCAGCATGCTTTCGGCGGCATCGCGGATCAGAGCATGCTTGAAGACGAAAGTCGTAAGGACGT
>JAXDOA010000732.1:0-2636 GCA_034669125.1 Hyphomicrobiales bacterium | reverse complement strand
CTGGCCGGGCGTATGTGCAGAATCCCGGTGGCGAGCGGACCGTTCCCCTCGAGTCCGGCCGCGAGTGAGTTGGGCGGAATGATGATTCGTACGCCCTTCTGGTCAGTTCCGGCGGTGTTTGCGCGTTCCGTGATGTCGATCTGCAGCCTGGGATCGACCAAGAAGTCCTGGGAACGGTATAGCTTGAAGACGGATCCCGTGGCGGGCGCGTAGAGATTCCGCGAGAGCATCTGATAACCGAGCTTCTCTACGGTGATCACATAGCGCAGCTCTTCCTTGGGCAGGACAATCAGGAATTGTCCTTGAGTATTGGTCTTGGTACTTACGCCATTGATGGTTACGTCCGCATCCTGCACCAGCGGCGCGTCATTCGCGGTGATCTTGCCGCTGAAGGTGATCTCGTTCGGCGTGGTCGAGAGCTTGACGCGGCCCAGAGCATTTCCACCATTGTGATCGCGCGCGACCACATAAATGGTCGCTAGGCCCGATCCGGAAACGGTCCATTTTACGGTAGGCGCATCCTGGGAGACAAACCCAGCCACGGGAGGATCGACCGCCCACTGATAATGCAGTGGAAAACCGCCGCCGTCCCTGGCTTCCACTGTCACATCGACGGTAGTGCCGGGGGCTACGGCGCGCACCACATGTCCAGCCGATGTGGCATAGGCCACCCCGATGGTGGGAGTCATGTTAGGGAGAAGCATGTCGTTCTGTATCGCGCCGCTTGGAATGATATTCCGTACGGCGGAGACATTCGCGTTTTCGCAGGCAGCGGTGATCTTCACCGGCCCCGGGAGCAGGGCGGGATAAACATACTCGCCGTAACTGTTGGCGCGAACGACAGGAACCGCGCCGGCAGGTTGAGCGGTTAACACGGTGGAGGTGTTCACGCCCACAAACGGCGCTACGAAACGGCACGGCCTGTTGTCATTCAGAGTGACTTTGCCGAAAACGACGCCCCTCTTGGCCTCCACGCTGACCGGTTGCAGATTGACGTTGCGGCCTCGCAGCACGAATGTCTTGGTGTCGCAACCTGAAACATATCCATCGGCCTTCCAGCACAGCCGGTAAACAGCCTGCGGCTGCGCCGGGATCATGAACGTCCCATCCAGATCCGTGGTGGACAACGGGCTCGTTGCCGAAGTGGCGGTGTTCTGAAGATACACGGAAACATCCGGCAAAAAAATATGAGGGTCCGTCGTTTTCCCGTTCGGGAAATCGGACTGGCCTCGGATCAAAGCCTGGACGGACCCGTGAACTTCGCCGCCCAGCGGCGATTGAGCCGTGAGTCGTGCGTAGAAGAGCACGAGCAGAACCATGGGCAACAGCGCAAACAGGACGCGGTAGCGGTAAATGATACGGAGCGGGTGCGTCATAAGCGTTCGCCCTTCGGCGACAGGCGCGTCGCGGTGAGGGGCAGTCCTCCTTAAGCGGGACGAATCGGTGAGAGCCCTTTGGCTTTTTCGTCTTACTATTTAGTAACGAATCGCGGCATTGCGTTACACTTCGTCGTGCCGTCGCAGCGAGAAAACGCACGATGCGCCAATGTTTATGCGGGTTATACGATGGTTTGACGTCGCTTCATGCGTTGAAATACGTCAAAATGTGACGCTTTTGAGCGTTCTGAAAAGAGCGAAAAACGCGGACGCCGGCGCGGTATCGACGAATTGGCAGTGTCGCAAACACGACGGCGGGGGTCTGGTACGGTGAGCGAATGTGCCAGAGCCGACCTGCGCTGTTCCGAGGCCGCCATTTCCGCAACGAGATCATCGTTCTCTGCGTGCGCTGGTATCTTCGTTACCCGCTGAGCTATCGCGATCTGGAGGAAATGATGGCTGAACGTGGCGTGACAGTGGATCACTCGACCATTGCCCGCTGGGTTCTGCATTATGCCCCGTCCTCCAGGAGCGCATTCGCGGAGAGATGCGCCGCCCGAACCGGTCGTGGCGGGTCGATGAAACGTATATTCGGGTCGCGGGCCAATGGGCTTATCTGTATCGGGCCGTGGATTCCGCGGGAGACACGATCGACTTCCTGCTATCGCCCAATCGTGACCGAGTGGCTGCCAAAGGCTTCCTTCAGCTTGCACTTTCCGGTCGCAACCGGCCTCGTGTGATCAACGTAGACGGCCATCCCGCTTATCCCGGCGTCATTGACGAGCTGAGGAAGAGCGGAGAACTGAGCCAAAGATGCCGATGCCGCCCGTCACAGTACATGAACAATGTCATCGAACAGGATCATCGTTTTGTAAAGAAGCGAGTGGTGGCCAGCCAGTGGTTCCGATCCGTGGAAGGCGCGCTGAATACGATTGCGGGTTACGAGGCGATGAACATCATTCGGAAAGGCCAGATCCGCTGGCTGGCCAAGGGCGACATCGTGGGGCAGACACGCTTCATTGAGCGCACATTGGGTCTCGCAGCCTGACTCTCACCACTCGTTAAATGGTGCCGGTCACGCCATACGTTGCCTCCCTCGGTTTGCGACACTACCGTTCTAAATGCCTCATTAGTCGAAATCAACGGTGTCGGTCAGTGGCAGCATTTCACGTGCACCCGTTGATATCGCCTCCCAAGAGGACTCGAGGTCTGACTGGCTGCGGCCAAGCAGTAGGATTCCAAAACATGACTCCTTATCGC
>JAXDOA010000731.1:0-4372 GCA_034669125.1 Hyphomicrobiales bacterium | reverse complement strand
GGAGTCCTTGCTGCCGCCACCATGGCACGAGTTGACCACGAGCGAGCCGCGCACGAGCGCGACGCGCGAGAGCCCGCCCGGCAGCACGGTGATGCCGTCGGGCCCGCTCAGCGCGTACGGCCGCAGATCGACGTGCCGGCCCTCGAGCGTGCCCGACTCGCCGTCTGCATCGGGGATGAAGGTGGGATGCCGCGAGAGCGGGATGACCGGCTGCGCGATGTAGTTGCGCGGGTTGGCGACGATCAGGTCGTGGAACTCGGCGATCTCGCGCTCCTCGGCGTGCGGGCCGATCAGCATCCCGTAGCCGCCGCTCTCGTTCGCGGCCTTCACGACCAGCGAGCCGAGGTTCTGCAGCACGTACTCGAGCTGCTCGGGCTCGCTCGGCAGGTACGTCGGGACGTTGCCGAGGATCGGCTCCTGCCCGAGGTAGTAGCGGATGATCGCGGGGACGTAGTGGTAGATGACCTTGTCGTCGGCGACGCCCGTGCCGATCGCGTTCGCGAGCGTGACGTTGCCTGTGCGAACGGCGCCGAGCAGGCCCGCGACGCCGAGCATCGAGTCGTGGCGGAAGGCGAGCGGGTCGATGAACTCGTCGTCGACGCGGCGGTAGATCACGTCGACCTGCTGGCGCCCGTGCGTCGTGCGCATGTAGACGCGGTTGTCGAGCACGAACAGGTCGCGGCCCTCGACGAGCTCGACGCCCATCTGCTGGGCCAGGAACGCGTGCTCGAAGTAGGCCGAGTTGTAGATGCCGGGCGTCAGCACGACGACGGTCGGCCCGCCGCCCGAGCCGGGCACGCCGCGGCGCGGCGAGAGTCCGACGAGGTTGTCGAGCATGCGGCCCGCGTAGAAGTCGACCGAGCGCACGCCCAGCGCAGCGAACCAGTCGGGGAACGTGCGCGTCATGATCTGCCGGTTCGAGAGCACGTAGGAGACGCCGCTCGGCGTGCGCAGGTTGTCCTCGAGGACCATCCAGCGACCGTCGTCGCCGCGGATCAGGTCGCTGCCGACGACGTGCAGGTACTGGTCGTCGGGCACGTCGATGCCGACGACCTCGCGGCGGAAGTGGCGCGCGAGCACGACGAGCCGCCGCGGCACGACGCCGTCGTGCAGGATCTCCTGCCCGTGGTAGATGTCGTGCACGAAGCGGTTCAGCGCCGTGATCCGCTGGCGCAGGCCCGCTTCGACGACCGCCCAGTCCGCGGCGGAGACGATGCGCGGGATCGGGTCGAACGGCAGGATCCGCTCGGCGGCGGGCGCGTCGTCCGAGTAGATCGTGAAGGTCACGCCGCGATGCAGGAACGACCGGTTCGCGAGCTCCGCCGCGCGTCGCACCTCCTTGCCGTCCATCGAGGCGATCTGTGCGACGACCTCGGCGTAGTGCGAGCGTGACACGACCTCGCCCCCTGGACCGAGCTCGAACGCCTCGTCGTAGAACCCGCCCGTGTCGTAGCCGTCCCGCAGGACGCCGTGCGGCGCCGGGACCGGTATGACCGGTGCGTTCACGTCTCGTCCTTCCCGGAACGGCTGTGCGCCACACACCCTCCTCGGGAACAAGAAAAGCCCCAGCCCGAGTCGGACTGAGGCTGCATCGCCTGCCACTTCCCGGACTGCCGGAAGTCCGGAGAGCCTACAGGCCCGCGAGCCGGCCCGGCAAGCGCGCGCCGCCCGATTCCTGGACACGCGGGGGGAGGATCTGCTATCCGTGCGATGAATGGCAGTAACTGTGGACCCTCCCGCGCTCGACGCGACTCCTCTCCCCGAGATCCCGCCGAAGCGCCGCCGGGTCTGGCCGTGGGTCGTCGGCGGTGTGTTCCTGCTGCTGATCACGGGGGCTCTCGCGGTGGCTGCGTACGTGCGCACGCAGTTCCCCTCGACCCGCCTCGCAGCCGCGCCGCAGGCGCTCGCCCGCGTGCAGACGTCGGGGTGGGGCACGAAGATCATGTCGGTGCGCGTGACCGCCGACGATGGCTCCGCCATCCCCGTCCGAACGACCGCCAGGGGCTGGATCTGGCCCAAGGGGACGCTCGACCCGGGTCAGACGATCCACGTCGCGATCGTGGCCGAGCGCCCGAGCTGGGCCCGCAGACTGGTCGGCGCGCGTGAGCGCAAGCGCATCACCATCACGGCACCCCGCGCGAAGGTGCTGACGCACTGGATCCAGACGCGACACGGCAAGCCCGTGCAGGTCCGCTTCTCGACGCCCGTGCGCGCGATCACCGTCTTCCGCGGCGACAAGGTCGCCAGGCAGACGCTGGCGTCGCCCCGCCGCGTCGTCTCGCTGCCGCGCTCGCTGACGTCGTCCGACTCGGGCAGCATCCGCGTCTCGGCCGCCGCCCGCACCTGGGAGAGCTCGACGAGCCCCGTGCGCGTCACGTGGTTCCCGACGGGCCAGCCGCTCGCAGCGGTGCTGCAGCCGGCGCTCGGGAAGTCGCTCCTGCCGACGCAGTCGCTGACGCTCCGCTTCTCGCGCCCGCTCACGAGCGTGCTCGCGGGCGCGACGCCCAAGCTGACGCCGGCCGTGGCCGGAAGCTGGCGGACCATCGACGACCACACCGTGATGTTCGAGCCCGCCGCCGCCGGCTTCACGCTCGGCCACACCTTCTCGGTGCAGCTCCCGAGGGCCGCGACCGTGACGACGAGGAAGGGGCTCGTCGCCCGCAGCGTGTTGCAGTGGCACGTGCCCGACGCGTCGCAGGAGCGCCTCGAGCAGCTGCTCGCACAGTTCGGCTACATGCCGCTGACCTTCGCCTCCAGGACGAAGGTGCCGACCGATGCCGATTCCCAGCTGACGGCTGCGGTGCTGCCGCCTCAGGGGCACTGGACGTGGCGCTGGAAGAAGACGCCGAAGCCGCTGCAGGCGCTCTGGATCCCCGGTGAGCCGAACAAGGTCGACCAGGGCGCCCTCATGAGGTTCCAGAACGACCACGGCCTCACGCCCGACGGCGTCGCGACGCCGGAGACATGGAACGCGCTGCTCGCCGACGCCGCCGCCGGCAAGCACGCCCCGGCGCACTACTCCTACGTGATGGTCTCACAGCACCTGCCGCAGGTGATGAGGCTCTGGAAGGACGGCAAGATCGCCGTCACGGGCGCTGCCAACACGGGCATCAGATCGGCGCCGACCCCGAACGGCACCTGGCCCGTGTACTCGCATATCGCGGTCGGCACGATGTCGGGGTTCAACCCCGACGGCACGCCGTACCACGACCCGGGCATCCCGTGGATCAGCTACTTCCACGGCGGCGACGCGTTGCACGCCTTCCCACGCGGCAGCTACGGCACGCCGCAGAGCCTCGGCTGCGTCGAGCTCCAGCTCGCTACCGCCAGGAAGATCTGGCCATCGACGCCGATCGGCACGCTCGTCACCGTCCACGCCTGACGGCTCGTCAGAGCCGTTCGCCGAGGAAGTGCTCCTCGAGCCCGGCGAGGTGCTCGTCCATGCGCTCGGCCATGACCTCCAGGTCGCGCAGCCGGAGGGCCTCGAGCGTCGCGTACTGGTAGCGCTCGGCCGTTGCCATGCTGCCGTAGGCGACCGGATAGCGGGCGCGCACGGCGGCGAGCCGGCGGAAGATGGTCGCGAGGAAGTCCGCCAGCGGCTCGTTCCCGCTCGACGACGCCAGCCGCAGGTGGAAGCGCACGTCGAGCTCGATGAAGTCCTCGGGACGGTCGTGCGCCTCCAGCAGCCCGTCGGCGAGCTCCGCCAGCGCGTCGATGTCTGTCTCGCTCGCCCGGGTCGAGGCGAGCCTCGCGCACAGGGACTCGACCGCACGGCGCGCCTCGAGCAACTGCCGCACCTCCTCGAGCACGAGGCTCGTGCGGTCGGTCAGGAGCTTCGTCGGGATCACGAGTGAGCGCACGAACACGCCGCCCAGATGTCCACGCCGTATCTCGACGATCCCGGCCTGGCGCAGCACCTCGAAGGCCTCGCGCACGCCGGCGCGACTGACACCGAAGGCCCGTGCGAGCTCGGAGTCCTTCGGCAGCTTCGAGCCGACCGGCGCCAGGCCGGCGCGGATGCCGTCGACGAGCGCGCGCGACACGGCGTCGGAGGCGCGCGGAAGCTCGATCGGCGGGAAGTCGTTCGCGCTCGCCATGACAGGGAGAATCGCACGTCGGCAGTGGCGTGAGTCTCAATCGTTCAATAGACTGACGATTGCGATGGATGCCGCCACGACGCTCCCGGCAACGCTTCCGGGCTCGATCTCCGAAGATGTCCTCCGACGCATCGAGAAACGCGTGCTGTGGCTCGCGGTGCGCATGGTCGACCACGCCAATCGCGAGCGCCCGTCGCTCGACTCGGTCAAGGTCGGCGGCCACCAGGCGTCGTCCGCGAGCCTCGTCACGGTGATGACGGCGCTCTGGCTGTGCG
>JAXDOA010000730.1:0-3656 GCA_034669125.1 Hyphomicrobiales bacterium | reverse complement strand
TAGCTATGCGTCGCAAAGGCGGTGATATCGGGAACGTATGCAGACTTGGCGGCCTGTACACCAGTTGCATACGGCGAGTCGCCTATTCCGCTGCCCGTATCTCCGGATTCTCGCCTACCGCCACCCGAAGGTATTCCTCACGGGTCTGCTGATCGTACATCTGAGGGACGGCCGGATCCAGGTCCAATTGGGTGTCTAATGGGATTCCCAGTAGATCATCCAGTTCCGCATTTAGATTCGATAGTTGAATGTCTACCGTCAGCAGAGCTTGATTGCTCTCAAGGAAGTCAGCGCGCGCCGCGATCGTATCGACGTGAAGAGCATTGCCGTTGCGTACGTCTTCTTCGCTCTCTTTCAGATGCTCAGTACTGTAGGAGATCTGCCGTTCTGCTGCCTCCCTCTGAAGGCGGGCAATCAGAAGAGCGTAGTAAACCTGGTTGACTTGCAGCGCGATTTCATTTTCGGCCTTCTTTTTTTCTCCGTCCGCGCCGCTATCTACAGAGCCAGTTTTGGGATGACAATACAAATCCCATCCCATTTTGAGTGACCCAATTCAGCCGGTGGCAAATTCCTCATGGATACGATTCCCAGGTTCCCCGGTTCGAGTTGGAAATGGCTTTGAAGGTATTCGCGAACCAGTATTGCCCGATTGCGGGAGAACGCAAGCTGATCCGCGGGATTGTCGCCGCCCCAATAGCCTTCGATCACAACGGGGCTCTCGACGGCGGTGTCGCCGTATTGCGTTAGTGCGGCATTCAGCATGCCTTTTCCTTGCTGCGAAAGTTCCTCCTGGCCGTTCTCGGTCTTCTGGAACAACTCGGATCCGGCCAGCCACGCCCTGTAGTTCCTGGGGCTGCTGAAGACACGATCCCGGCGATACTTCTCCGGGGACATACGAGTAATGTTGAAGTAACCTCGTCGCCGAAAGAATCCGCGGAACAGGAAGTTGTGCTTCAAAGCTTCCGTGTCTTCGGCAATGTTTGCCGTCGCGACATTCGCGTTGGCGAGCGATTCCCTGATGTTTGCTCCGGCACTCATCCCTTGTCCGTCAGGCATTGCAACTTCTGCGATGATTTGCTTGAGTTGCCGCGTACCTTCTTCGATGTTGGACGCCGCGCCCTTCACCTTGTCGATTGTCTCGTCGAGTTTTTCCGGAACCTGCCGTTTCTGCAGATCCGATATCAATTTATCGGCCTGACCGGCGGCGTGGCCAAGGTCGGACGTCGCCGTTTCCGCGTGAGTTACGGCCTGCCGGATCTGCCGCGCGAGCGCCTCATCCCGAAGCAGCATCCCCGCCGCGCCACGACCATCTTTAAGCCCGACGGTCACGTCGTTGACGTTCGACATAGCCTGCCGGATCTGACCGGCAAGCGCCTGATCCCGTAAGAGCATTCCAGCTGTTCCACGCCCGTCCTTCAGACCGACGACCACATCATTCACATTCGACACGGTGGCGGTGACACCGGTCAGCGCGCCGTCTATCTTGCCGCCCAGTTGTTTGATTGTGCCATCGACATCACTGAGCAAACCGGTCCCCTGATCCAGAAGATCGGAAAGCTCCATTGGTTCCTTGCTGCGAAGTGTACCCAGCGGGGCGGCCGCTGGGGCGTACCTGCTCCCCGCGCGAACCGAGAGGAAAGTATCACCCACCACTCCTTCGGTCCCAATCGTTGCTACGGAGTCCGTGCGCACCAGTCCGCGCAGCTTTTCGTCGACTTTCAGTGTGACGCGAAACCGGGATAATGGCGAATCGGGAACACGAATAGTCAGTACCTGCCCGGCATCCATACCCGCCACACGAACTTTCGCGCCGTTTGTAAGACCGGCAAGGTTCACAAACTCGGCATAGTACTCAACATGTCTCGAGAACGCCTGACGCCGGTCCCCGATCACAAACATCCCTGCCGTGAAGAGCGCGAGCCCACCGACAACGAACAGGCCAACAATAACATTCTTGTTTTTCATTCTTATTGCTCCGAAACCAACCTGCGCGCGACTTCATTTTCACTTTCAGCGACTTCCGCCGCAGTCCCCAGCGCGATCAGGTTGCCCCCATCGAAGACCGCGACCCGATCACCCACGCGCCGGGCGCCATGCACGTCATGGGTAACGATGATCAGCGTGGTCTTATGTGTCGCCTTTTGTTCCAGCATCAGTTCGTCTATCTCGGACGCGGTGATGCGGTCCAACCCGCTGCTCGGTTCGTCTGCCAGCAGGATCCTGGGTTCAAGTACCAGTGCGCGCGCAAGACCGGCCCGTTTGCGCATCCCTCCCGAAAGTTCCGAAGGCATCTTCGCTTTATCCGCGGCCAGGCCGACCTGACGGAGTACTTTGTCGACAGCGAAGTCCGTTTCCTCTCGCGATTTTTCGGTCAGCCGGAGCATGGGCAGTGCCAGGTTTTCATATAGCGTCAGAGAGTCGAATAACGCCGCATCCTGAAAGAGAAAGCCCATCTTTCGGCGCACTCGTGAGAGTTCATGCGGCTTCAGCCGCGTAATCTCATCCTGTTCGACCCAGATTCTTCCCTGGTCCGGCTTCAGCAGTGAAATAATCAGCTTCAGGGTTACGCTCTTTCCGGTTCCGCTGCGGCCGAGAACGCAGAGCGCTTCGCCAGCGACGATCTGAAACGAAACGTCGCGCAACACCTGCTTTGGACCAAACGACTTCGAAACGCGGTCGAAGATTACCGCCTTGCTCCAGTCGTTCACAAAGCACCTTCCGGAAACACAAAGAAAATCCCTTTGATCAGAATCACGTCCGTGAGAATGATCAGCAAAGAGGAGACTACGACGCTGTTCGTGGCGGCCTGCCCCACCCCCTGCGCACCTTTGTTAGTGGTGAAGCCGAAGTACGACGAGACCGTCCCGATAACGAATCCGAAGACGGCTGTCTTCATGGTCGGAGGGATAAAGTTCGACCACCCGAAGTCTGAGAATGCGCGGACAATATAAAGATGAAACGAAACTCGCGAGGCAGCATACTCGGACAGGAATCCTCCCAGGAGGCCTGAGAAATCCATAAACAGCGTAAGGACGGGAAGGGCCACGACGCACGCCAGAATACGCGGAACGACAAGAAATTTGAAAGAGTCGATAGAGAGCGACTCGATGCCATCGATCTGTTCCGTGGCCCTCATGTTGGCGAGGACTGCGCCGATTCCTGACCCGACACGGCCCGCGACGAGCAAGCCCGTAACGAGTGGGCCTATCTCGACAAAAAACGCCAGTGCCTGGACAGTTGGGATCAGAGAGGACGCGCCGAAAGTGACCAGAGTGCTGCGGGTATGAAGGGTCATCACCGCCCCGAGCGCAAAGCCTGAAGCGACTACAAGCGGAAGAGAATTCCAGCCCGCTTCGGCAACCTGCCGAACGATCTGCCCGCCTTCGAACGGGCGCCGAAACAGGTCGGCTACTGCGCGAGCCCCAAAACGGCTAACTATTCCTGCAAATTCGAACAGATTCGTCAAACCAGGCTCCATTTCTTTCTCCGGGGCGAGTCATTCACAGGCGTCAGACCTCGGCGAACAATATCTTGTAGTTCCTTCCGGCACGCAAAGCTGAACCGATCGAGTGGATCCGCCTTTGCGGCTAGTGCGGCCGCACGAATTTGTTCCACGCTCAGGTTCGGTTCCCCGTAGTGCATGACAATCTGCTTAA
>JAXDOA010000729.1:0-3101 GCA_034669125.1 Hyphomicrobiales bacterium | reverse complement strand
CCCGGCCCCGGAGTCCATGCACCACCGCTGAATCCCGTTTCTCCCGGTACCTTCTCAGCAGCTTCCGGAAACCCCGCTCCGTCATATCCAGCTGTCCGGCTGCCTGCTTCTGACTTAGTTGTCCCTGCTCCACTTCGTGCAGGATCTTCAGACGATCCCGTTCCTGTTCACTCAATGCCAGCCGCTCCTGTTTGTCCCGCCAACCTTACATTGGCTCATTTGCCTCAAACAGGAACTTTCTACTTTGCTCTATTAGGAACTTCTCACATTGCGCTGACACAGGAGGGCAAAACGATGGTACAGGCAATGAGCCTGTTTGATAAACTGATGCAGCATTTCCCGAGTCTTGAGTTCGCGGCTCTGGTGAAGAAACACAATGCCGAACGTGCGGCGAAAGGCTTCAGTTGGCGGACGCAGCTGGTGGCGATGCTGTTCTGCCAGTTGGCTCACGCGGACTCTTTGCGCGAGATCTGCAACGGACTCGCCTGTTGTCTGGGAAAACTGGCGCATCTCGGAATCGGCGTGGCGCCGAGTGAAATCCACCGCCTGAAAGGCGGTGGATTTCACTTGCGTTTCTCGACGCCTCTGGTGGAGCGGCGAACGAAACTATCAATTTAACCAATGCAGGTGTCCATCCAGGAGGGGTCTGTACATAAACAGGGCCGAGAAGGCGATCTGCTTTTTTGCCATCTCGCGCTGCGGGATGCGACCGGGCATACAAAATAGCTAACGTTCGCCTACAATTAGATCTTTGCCCGGCAGGTTCTCCAAGGAGACTTTTTATGAAACGAATCCTGATGTCGTCAGTCGTTCTGACAGTGCTGGCCGCCTCTCCTTCGCTTGCGCAGCGCAAGGCGACCATCCAAAACGTGCCTGAAATTCAGTTCTCGTCAGTGCCGAATTTTCTGAAGCTGCCGCCGGGCGAGTACCTCGGCGAAGCGGTGGCGGTGGCCACCAACTCCAAAGGCCATGTCTTCGTCTTTCACCGCAGCGCCAACAACCGGCTGTTTGAGTTCGACCAGACGGGTAAATTCGTGAAGGAAATCGGCAGCGGCTATCTCGGCTTTGAGTTCGCCCATTCGGTGCGCGTCGATAGGGACGATAACATCTGGACTGTTGACGAGGGCTCGAACATGATCACTAAATTCAGCCCCGAAGGCAAAGTGCTGATGGTGCTCGGCAGAAGACCTTTGGCAGTGCTGGGTGTATTGCCTGCCCCGCCTCCCGGACCGAATCGCCCGGCGCAAAAGTACGAATTCTGCCGGCCGACGGATGTTGGCTGGGACCCGCAGGGCAACATCTTCGTTTCAGATGGCTACTGCAATAACCGCGTGGTGAAGTATGACAAGGATGGCCGCTTCCTTGCACAGACAGGCAGCGAAAAGGCAGGCAGCGCCCTGGGAGAATTCAACCTGCCGCACGGCCTGCAGGTGGACGGACAAGGCAATGTGTGGGTCGCCGACCGCACCAATAACCGCTACCAGGTGCTGGACAACAGCCTGAAGCCCATACGGGAGATTACGAACCTCGGCGTCGGCTGGACTGTATGTGTGTCGGGCGGCTCGCACCAGTATGCGTTCTTTTCCAATTCAAATCCCAACGGGAATATGCCCGGGACCTGGGACATCACCGGTGAAATTTATAAGACGGAACTTGACGGAACGGTGCTCGGCAAATTCGGCCACCCGGGTAAAATGGCCCCCGGATTCCAGGTGGTTCACATGATGGATTGCCGCAATCCGAACGAACTCATCATAGGCGAAATCGAATCCTGGCGCGTGCAGAAACTGATTCTCAAGCCGACTTCGGCTGGTGCCGGGAGCACGCGGTAAAAGAGGCAGGCGTTACCCGCTATAAGGAGAATACCCATGAAGACTATCTTTAATGCCCTGACTGCGATGTTCATCGCCGGAGTGCTTGCCGCGGCTCCGGCGACCGCCCAGAGCCCGACACCCGAAATTAAATTCGATTCCGTCGCCAACGCGCTTCAGTTGCCAGCCGGTCTTTATCTGGGCGAAGTGGCCGGCGTTGCGACGAATTCGAAGGGCGATATCTTCGTCTACACACGCACCGGGCATCCTACGGTGACGATCGGTACCATGCGGCCGTTTGCACACGGCGGATCACGCCTGTTTCAGTTCGATCGCACCGGAAAGTTCATGAAGGAAGTGGGCAAGGATACCTACGCCTTCATGGCTGCCGCTCAGGCGCGTGTCGATCCGGAAGACAATCTGTGGGTCGTCGACGAGATGAGCAACACGGTCATGAAATTCGATCCGCAGGGACGCGTGGCTATGCTGCTCGGGCGAAAGGCGGAATCGGAGTTTGTGCCGGCGCGCGCTGTTACGAACGACGGCGCAGGCCAACCCACTGACCTGTTCAACCGCCCCACCGATGTGGCGTGGGATGCAGCGGGCAATATCTTCGTGGCAGATGGCGCGGGTAACGCACGCATCGCCAAGTTCGATAAGGACGGCAAATTCCTGAAGTCCTGGGGCAAGAGAGGTACTGCGCCGGGCGAGTTCGCCAACGTCCTGAGCATCGCGGTGGACGCGCAGGGCAATGTCTACGCCGGCGATGGCGGCAACAAACGTATCCAGGTATTCGACAACAACGGTACGTTTAAGACAGCTTTTTCGAGCGTTGGCAATCCTCAGGCGATATGCATGACTAAAGGAACGAGTCCGGTCCTCTACGTTTCAAATTCCAATCCGTGGAACGATATCGACGTCGCCGGTGAAATTTACAAAATGCGCCTGGACGGAACCATCATCAGCAAGTTTGGCCGGGCTGGAAAGCTGCTGAAGGAGTTCGGCACGGTCAATTCCATTGACTGCCGCATCGAGAATACTCTCTATGTTGGTGAGCTTGGCAACCTTCGGATGCAGAAGCTGGTACTGCACTAAGTGAGCAGTCCCTGCAGGCTGGCTTGCCGCAATGCCGGATGAAAGCGGCCACTCCTGAGGACGCCTTCGCGTGAATCCAGCCGCACCTTCGCCTGAAACGAATCCGCCGCGGCAGTATCCTGGCCGGGGCGGGTTATCGGGCATACAGCGCGAAGAAAGTTACACCGTAGCAACGAAGGGGGGCTCCATCGCAAA
>JAXDOA010000728.1:0-3342 GCA_034669125.1 Hyphomicrobiales bacterium | reverse complement strand
TGGTGGGCAATGAAAATGGCAGCACAAGGTCAGATTGGCCTGGTTTTCTGCAACGCCTCGCCGATCGTTGCGCCGTGGCAGGGCAAAGAGGGCCGGTTCGGCACCAATCCGATCTGTATGGCGGTGCCTGTGGGCAAGCACGAACCATGGCTGCTCGATATGGCGACCACCACTGTGGCTGCCAACCGGATCTTCAAAGCGCATACGAATCACGAGCCCACCATTCCGGCGGGCTGGGCGATGGATAAAGAGGGCAACGCGACAACCGACACTGAGGCGGCCTACAGCGGGCTTTTGATGCCCCTGGGCGGCTACAAGGGTTCGGGGTTGGCCATGATGGTGGAGATCCTCTGCGGCGTGATCAGCGGCGGGGCGATGAGTACGCAGCTGGGCGGTCTGCGCGTGCGCGGGAAGAAGTTCCGCGCCAGTCAGACCTTCATCGCGATCGATGTATTGCGAATGCAGCCGGAGTTCCGGGAGCGGATTGACTGGCTCATTGACCAGGTGAAATCCACCGCGCCCGCCAGTGGCTTCAACGAAGTTCTGGTCGCTAATGAGCCGGAACTGCGGACGGAACGGGTGCGGCTGAAATCGGGCATTCCCATTCCGGACGGCACTTACGAAGCATTGCTGAATGCGGCCGCGCGTTTTGGCGTGGACGACTCCGGGCTGCGCGGCTGAGGGCAAATCGGCACACTGATAAACTCGCGTTTGGACATGAAGAGATCGCGAGCCGTTCAGGCGTTTCTGGTAATCTCGGCTGCAAGCGCGCTCAGCAGCTGCGGACAGAAGCATCTGGCCGAGCGCCGTTGCGTGGATGAGAACGGCAGTTTCACCGATGACCGGAATTGTATGTCGTCCCCTGTTCCCGGATCCCCTCACCATTTTGCGTGGGTTTACGCCCCGGAAGGCGCAACAAACAAAAGCAGTGACGAAAGCACTCCGGCTACCGAGAACCCAAAGGCGACGACCCGCGGCGTGATCGGCGGGGAAGGCTCGGTGACTGGCGGCGGCGCAGGCGAGTAGTTGAAACGGCAAATGGTTACACCGCGGGCGAACTGGCAGGCTGAAGTAGAACGCGACGGACTGGCCTTTCATACGCCCGACGGAATCCCGTACTGGAATGAAGCCGCCTGCTATCACTTCACCTCCCGCGAGATCGATTTGATCGAAGGGACCACCGCTGAGTTGCAGCGCCTGTGTCAGGAAGCGGGAAATTTCATCATGGAGAATGATCGCTTCGACGATTTCCGAATCCCGGCGCCGGCCCGCGCTGTTATCCGGCAGGCGTGGGAGTCGGAACCGCCTTCCATCTACGGCCGTGTCGATTTAAGCTACGACGGTATCAACCCGCCGAAGCTGCTGGAATACAACGCGAATACGCCGACGTCTTTGCTGGAAGCCTCCGTTGTGCAGTGGCGCTGGCGTCTGGAAGCAATGCCGTCCACAGACCAGTTCAACTCTATCCACGAGAAGCTGATCTCAGGCTGGGCCGACATTCGTCCCCGCCTTCGTGGCGACAGGCTGCACTTCACCTCGATGCGGAACACCGAGGACGCGATGACGACTGGTTACCTGCGGGACACCGCCGAGCAGGCTGGCATCCGTACGGCAGGCCTCTTTGTTGAGGAGATCGGCTGGAACGCGCAGACCTGGCAGTTTCGCGATCTGGATGAAAACCGGATTCAGAGCCTGTTCACGCTCTATCCGTGGGAATGGCTGCTGAAAGACTTCAGCACGGAGATTCTGGAGACCTACGAGGACATGCTCTGGATTGAGCCGATCTGGAAGATGCTCTGGTCGAATAAAGCTCTGCTGGCCGTGCTCTGGGAAATGTTTCCCGGCCACCCGAACCTGCTGGAAGCTCATCTGGACGGGCCGCATGGCATGGCGGAGTTCGTGAAGAAGCCGCTGCTGTCGCGTGAGGGTGCAAATGTGACTGTCCATCGCAGCACAGGCGACATCGCAACCCATGGGACTTACGGGCGCGAGGGCTTTGTCTGGCAGGCGCTGGCACCCGACGCGGTCTTCGATGCAAAGCGGCCCGTGCTCGGATGTTGGGTTGTGACGAACCGCGGCCCGGCAGGCATGGGAATTCGCGAGAGCGACGGCCTGGTGACCGGGAATCTAAGTACCTTCGTGCCGCACTACTTCGATTGAAGTAGCGGGGACGGCCGATCAATCACTCTGGTGCGTCCGAAACCTCCGAGAAAGAGAATAAATCCGGCGCCCTCGGCATCCAACATAGCGTAGCCTTTGAAAACGTGCCATCTCCCGCCCCATCAGACACAATCGCTATCGCCGGAGCCACTGGCTACATCGGGGGTCGGCTCGCACCGCGCCTGCTCGATCTCGGCTATCGGGTGCGCTGTCTGGTGCGGTCCCCCGCGAAACTACAAGGACGCGAATGGACCGAAGGTCCGCGCACGGAGATCCGTGTAGCATCTCTCGATGACGAGGCGTCCGTCGCCTCCGGTCTGGAAGGTTGCGTCGCTGCGTACTATCTTGTCCATTCCATGGCCTCTGCCGGGGCCGGATATGCAGATCGCGATCAGGCTCTTGCGCTGACCTTCGCGGCGGCAGCGCGGAAAGCAGCCGTGCAGCGGATCATCTACCTCGGGGGCCTGGGCGAGACCGGGCCGGACCTCAGCCAGCACCTCGCGTCCCGCAGGCAGGTGGGTGAAGCTCTGGGTTCCACCGGTGTGCCGGTTACTGAACTCCGGGCAGCCATGATCATCGGTTCAGGCTCAGCCTCGTTCGAAATTCTGCGCTATCTGGTGGAGCGTCTGCCCGTCATGATAACTCCGAAATGGGTCAGCACGCGGTGCCAGCCGATTGCGGTGCGGAACGTGATCGGCTACCTGCTGGGCGTTCTGGCCGTACCCGAGACCACCGGAGGCGTCTTCGATATCGGCGGCCCGGACGTGCTGCCGTACCGCGAAATCATGCGGATTATGGCTGACGAACTCGGCCTTCGCCCGCGCCGGATCATACCGGTTCCGGTGCTCACTCCGCGGCTCAGTTCCTACTGGATTCACCTCGTCACCCCGTTAAGCCATAACATCGCGATGCCTCTCGCCGAAGGCCTTCGGAACCCTGTCGTCTGCCGGGAAGACATCATTACAAAACTGATCCCGCAGAAGCTACTGAGCGTCCGCGAAGCAATTGATGCCGCTATTTCAAAGATCGCCGCGCATCACGTGGAGACTACCTGGTCTATGGCGGGGCCGATTCCAGGCGATCCGGACTGGGCCGGCGGCACCACCTTCCGCGATGAGCGCACGGTGGTCATTCAGGCTCCGGACTGGGCCGTTTACCGCGCTGTCTGTCGCGTTGGCGGAG
>JAXDOA010000727.1:0-2551 GCA_034669125.1 Hyphomicrobiales bacterium | reverse complement strand
CAGCTTCGACAAAGCGCAGGCGGGCCGCTGTCGGTGGTGGTATTCGCGTATGAGTACAGGTCTTCCGGCGACACCTGCTCGCAACTGCAGGCGGATCTGGTGTTCTCAAGGACCGGCATTTCGAGGGTGGGAACGAGGGACGCTCTTTACAACGCGGAACACCGGGGGTATCAATCGGAAGCGCCCGATGACCCGTTTGCCTTCCATGTATGCCCCGCGCATTTCGGCGTGTTTCTCGCGATTAAGAAGAAGGGATCGCGGACGACTTTCACTCCGATGCGGGCGCAGCCCGGCGACACATCCATTGGTTTCTGGGTGCCGGTGCACAAGCTGTTCAGCGGTACGGAATGCATTCAGGGATTGACACTCAAGGTGGAGTTCAGCGCCTTCCACTACAACGACAAAATCCGCCGCGTCCAGGTACTGCTCCAGCAGAATCCACCGAATGATTTCCCGTTCCGGTTTTCCGATGGAATAGCCGAATTCCGGGCCAGCGCCGCTGTCCCGCCTGGGCTCCTGTTCCCCACTCCACACCCGCGCCTGGTTGAACCCGCAATGAAGGATGGCAACTTCGTGACGTACCGGGTGCCACCGGCGCAGAGCGCATTCGCGGCATTCGAGCCGGGCGCCGACCGGGATCCCGCGACGGGCGCGGAGGTGCGCCCCGCACCGGCGTACGTTCATGCGCGAACGCAGGTGCGGAATGGCGCGCTGGTCGATCTCGGGGATGACCCGAATCATCCCGACGTCCTCGCGAATGTATCCCAGGGAAACTATGACGCGCTGCATTACGTGGATTTCACCGGAGAAGGTCAGATCGACGCAGCCGTGGACGGGCTTCCAAACAGTGCCGATATCCAGGGTGGTACCGTCCCGGCGTATTCGCTGGTGAGCGCGCCCGATTTCTTTCCGAGCGCCGGTCAGCGCGAGTTGAGCGTGTGGTCGGAGTCGCCCGCCGTGCCTGCTGCGATACGAAAATCGATCTGGGGCGTACAGCCGGTTTCACTCTGCGATACGCGATTGCCCCCGAACCTGCAGACGCCGGGGAATCGCTTCGATCCCCAGGAGGTGGGGGTCACGGCCCTCGTGCCGATGCTGGGCCAGATTCCAGCGGGTGTGCGTCCATCTCCTGCCGAAGACGCACTGCGACATTCCTGCCTGCCGGATGATGCCGCAGGCGTGTTCGCTCCCGGCTGGGATGTGAGCACGGACAAGCTGAAGACCAACGGCACCACAATTCACCATCTCGCGGCATACGGCCTGGGAAGTCCGTTCCCCGAAGACTCCAAGCTGTGCGCGGCGCTCAGCACCTTCTGGCCCACGGTAGCGGCCGATATTACGCGGGGAATGTCCATCTCGACAGGCAACCCCGCCCTGCGGCATACAGTGGCCCCGCTTACGGATGAAGAAATCGGCCAGACGGGATCGCTGCCATGGGACGGCAATGCCGGACCGAAGATTGTAACGATCAACGGCCAGGATTTCATCGAGTCAGCCAGCTTTCTGCACGTGGATTACATTCAGACGGCACTGGAGGGACGTTTCACATCGCGACTGACCGCGCGTGTGACCACGGAGGAGTACGAACGGCGCCTGCTCGCGATGGCGTTCGTGTATCGCGTAGTAGGCGGCTCCCCCGACTCATGGTTTGTGCTGTCATTCCGCCGCCTCGCGCCCGGAGACCCCGAATTGCAGCAGGCGCAAATCGATGCATCCTCCGTGTTGCCCGGGACAGCATACCGCTTCGACGTGTCGCGTTCCAACGCTTCCCAGGAAAGGGTCTCGCCATCGAGCTTCCGCCGGCGCCTCATGCCACTGACCAACCGGCGATTCCTGGTTGTGGATCCGCGCAACCGAATCGTGCTGCAGCGGCGGGCGAACCAGCCGGTGTGGGCGCGGGCAACGCTGACGGTATGAAGACGCTGGCAGTAATCGGCGGAGGCCCGGCGGGAACCAGCGCCGCGATCACTGCCCGCCAGTTCGGCGCCTCCGTGGTGATCATCGAAGCGACGGAGTTTCCACGATTCCGCCCGGGCGAGTCTTTGCACCCCGGAATCGAAACACTGCTGGAGGCGCTCGGAGCCGATAGTTCTCTGCGGAACGCGCCGCATCTGAGGTATCAGGGAATCTGGGTAAGCTGGGGCGATATCGAGCGGCGTTTCGTGAGCTTCGGTTCCGACCACCGCGGAGCCTGGTCTGGTTACCAGATTTCGCGCGCACATCTCGACGCAGCTTTGCTGTCCGCTGCGGAAGCCGCCGGAGCCGAAGTCTGGAGGAGTTGCAAGGCGCAGGCTCTCCTGATGCGGCCTGACGGTTTCGTTGCCGGCGTGATAACCGATCGGGGCGAGTTAGAAGCAGAGACGGTGATCGATGCCTCCGGACCGGCGGGGTGGCTGGCCCGCGAACTCGGCGTGCCGGTGGCGGCGTTCTCTCCGCGGCTGGTGGCGCACTACGGGTATGCGGAGGGAGTCTGTTCATCAACCGAACTGCCGGCTATCCGGGCGGACCAACACGGCTGGACTTGGCTGGCGCAGATTGAGCCGTACCGATA
>JAXDOA010000726.1:0-3634 GCA_034669125.1 Hyphomicrobiales bacterium | reverse complement strand
GCGAAGGCAGTCCGTTGACCGTGAAATGCGGTGCGCCGTCCATGGCGAGCCGGCCGTCCACGCCAAGCGGCCAGGCATCGAGGATCAGCGACACATCCCTATCGACCGGAACCGGCTCGGCCTCATCCACGATCAGGAGACCGTAGAGCGCGCGATCGTCAAGTGCGCGGGAAGGCGCGTGGTACCAGAATGTTCCGGCATCGGGCGGCGTGAAGCGATAGTCGAAGCTTTCCCCCGGATGGACTGCCGGCTGGGTCAGGCCCGGCACGCCATCCATTGCGTTGGGCAGGCGCATCCCATGCCAATGAATCGCCGTGTCGACGACCAGCTCGTTCACCAGCCGCACCTTGAGTTCTTCGCCGCGCTTGACGCGCAGCACCGGGCCCGGAACCGTGCCGTTAAAGCCGCGGATCTGGGTGATATCCTCGCCACGCAGCCTGGCGGTGCCGGAGCGGGCGCGGATCACGCGAAATCCGTCCGCTTGGGCTGCCAATGGGGCAGGGGCGATCGCGGCGGCCGCCATCCCGGCGAGCACAGTCCTGCGCGATATCGGAAGCTGCGGCGGCCTCATTTCTCCTTCGTACCCGCCCGCGCCGCCCCGAGCGACCCTGAAAACGAGATCGCGTTGCCATGTCGCGGCTTGCCGTGAATTTTCGGTTACCCATTTCTATGGTGCATCTGCGCAACAGCATGATATAAGCCGCGCCGCCTGGGGTGCCTGGCGCGCGCGATGCCCTTGCGGGCGTGGCGGAATTGGTAGACGCGCTGGATTTAGGTTCCAGTGGCGAAAGTCGTGGGGGTTCGAGTCCCTCCGCCCGCACCACGCGGCGTCGGCCGCGACGGTTTCGAGCCCCTCAAGCACCCGCGGAACGACGCGAAGCGCAACGGACGAGTACGATTGGACATGCAGGTCACAGAAACATTTTCCGATGGATTGAAGCGCGAGTTCCGCGTGGTGGTCCCGGCCAACGACCTCGATTCGAAGGTCAACACGCGCCTTGGCGAGCTCAAGGATACGGTGCGCATCAACGGTTTCCGTCCCGGCAAGGTGCCGGTCGGGCACCTCAAGCGCCTGTATGGCCGCTCCGTGATGGCGGAAGCGATCGAGGCGGCGGTCCGTGACGCCAACGCCAAGATCGTCACCGACAACAATCTGCGCCTCGCGATGGAGCCGCAGGTCAAGCTCCCCACCGAGGAAGACGCCATCAACGCGGTGGTCGAGGGCAAGGCCGATCTCGACTATTCGGTGGCGATGGAGATCCTGCCCAAGATCGAACTGGCGGATTTCAAGGACATCAAGCTTGAGCGCCTCACCGCCGAGGTGGCGGATGCCGAGATCGACGAGGCGGTCGGCCGCATTTCCGAGCAGAACCGTCCGTTCCTCCCGAAGGCGGAGGGTGCCGAGGCTGCGTCGGATGACAAGGTCACGGTCTCGTTCACCGGAACGATCGATGGCGCGCCGTTCGAGGGTGGCTCGAGCGAGGACATTGCGGTGACGATCGGCTCGAACTCCTTCATCCCCGGGTTCGAGGAGCAACTCGTCGGCATCAAGGCGGGTGACACGCGCACCGTGAAGGCGTCATTCCCGCCGAACTACCTGAAGGCCGATCTTGCGGGCAAAGAGGCATCGTTCGAGGTCACGGCGAAATCGATCGAGGCGCCGGGTGACGTAAAAGTCGACGACGACTTTGCCAAACAGCTCGGCATGGAGTCGCTCGCCAAGCTGCGCGATGCCGTGAAGGATCGCATCGTCCGCGAGCACGCCGGCGCGAGCCGCAATCGCCTGAAGCGCCAGTTGCTCGATGCGCTCGACGAGCGCCACAAGTTCGATCTGCCGCCGACACTGGTCGCCCAGGAGTTCGACAACGTCTGGCAGACGGTCGAGAACGACCTCAAACAGCAGGGCCGCACGTTCGCCGATGAGGGCACCACCGAGGACGAGGCGAAGGCCGAGTATCGCAAGATCGCCGAGCGCCGTGTGCGGCTTGGACTCGTCATCGCCGAGATCGGCGACAAGAATCAGATCAAGGTGACGGACGAAGAGGTGCAGCGCGCCGTGGTCGAGCGTGCGCGCCAATTCCCCGGACAGGAGCAGCAGGTCTGGGAATACTACCGCAACAATCCGCAGGCGGTCGCGAGCCTGCGCGCCCCGATCTACGAGGAAAAGGTCATCGACTTCCTGGTCGAACTCACCAAGGTCACCGAGAAGAAGGTGACGCGCGAGGAGCTCTACAAGGAAGACGACGAGGACAAGCCGGCCGCGACGCCTGCCGGCTGACTTGGCGATCCTGCGGCGGACCCTGCTGACGCGCGGCGAATCGTGGGATAAGCCGGGCTGCGAGTCGCCGCCCTTTCTTTCGGCGCGTCCATCACTAGATGAGTGACCGGTTCCGGCGTCCCGCCGGGGCCGATCCTTGAGCGAGACAGGCCAATCAATGCGCGATCCCGTCGAAACCTACATGAATCTAGTGCCCATGGTGGTCGAGCAGACCAACCGGGGCGAGCGCGCCTATGACATCTTCTCGCGCCTGCTCAAGGAACGGATCGTGTTCATCACTGGCGGGATCGACGACAGCGTCGCGACGCTGGTGGTCGCGCAGCTGCTGTACCTCGAGGCGGACAATCCGAAGAAGGAAGTCTCAATGTACATCAACTCGCCGGGCGGCGTGGTGACGTCGGGCATGGCGATCTACGATACGATGCAGTTCATTCGCCCGGCGGTCGCAACGTTATGTGTCGGGCAAGCGGCCTCGATGGGTTCGCTGTTGCTAGCGGCCGGTGCCAAGGATCAGCGCTTCGCGCTCCCGAACGCGCGCATCATGGTGCACCAGCCCTCAGGCGGCTTCCAGGGGCAGGCCACCGACATCATGGTTCACGCCCAGGAAATCCTGAATCTCAAGAAGCGCCTGAACGAGATCTACGTGAAGCACACGGGTCAGACGCTCAAGAAGATCGAAGACGCGCTGGAGCGCGATACCTTCCTGACGGCGGACATGGCGAAGGACTTTGGCATTATCGACAAGGTGATCGAAAAGCGGCCCGAGGACCTGGGCGGAAGCATTCAGCCCAAGTCTTAGGCTGCGGGGCGTGGCGTGGCGCCCATCCGGTGGAACACGGACAGCGCCGGGTGCCCTTTCCGCGCCGCAATCCCCATGGTAACTCGCACAATCGTGTGCGCAGTGGGGGCCGGAGAGCGGTCCGCATTTGCCCTGATGACCGGGGAATTCATCGTTAATGAATTCTTGATTGTCCGGCCATTAGCATGCTTCGCTGGTATCGAACGGATGTCCGGGTCGTTCGAAAGGGGATGTTAGTTCCGGGACTCTTATGACAGGTTTGCAACGCGCCCTTCTTCCGCTTCGGGCGCCACGGAGATGGGAATGAGCAAGGTCGGCGGTGGCGATTCAAAGAATACGCTCTACTGCTCGTTTTGCGGCAAGAGCCAGCACGAGGTGCGCAAGCTCATCGCCGGGCCGACGGTTTTCATCTGCGATGAGTGCGTCGAGCTGTGCATGGACATCATCCGCGAGGAGAACAAATCCTCGCTCGTGAAGTCGCGCGATGGCATTCCGACCCCGAAGGAAATCTGCAAGGTCCTCGACGACTACGTGATCGGTCAGCAGCATGCCAAGCG
>JAXDOA010000725.1:0-6051 GCA_034669125.1 Hyphomicrobiales bacterium | reverse complement strand
CCTGAATCTTGAAACCCACGCGGGTCGGCTTGCCGTCCTTGCCGACGATCGCGATGTTGGACAGGTGGATCGGCGCCTCTTTCGAGATGATGCCGCCCTCTTGTGCCTGGGTCTGCTTCTGATGCTTCTTGACGAGGTTGACGCCACGAACCAGCGCCTTGCCCTCGGTGGGACGCACCTCGAACACTTCGCCGGTGCGACCCTTGTCGCGACCGTTCAGCACGATGACCTTGTCACCCTTGCGGATCTTCGCCGCCATTACAGCACCTCCGGCGCAAGCGAGATGATCTTCATGTGGTTCTTGGCGCGCAGCTCGCGCGGCACCGGTCCGAAGATGCGCGTGCCGACCGGCTCCATCTGCGGGTTGATCAGCACGGCCGCGTTGTTGTCGAAGCGGATGACCGAGCCGTCCGCGCGCTTGATGTCCTTGCGGATGCGCACGACGACCGCCTTCATCACCTCGCCCTTCTTGACGCGGCCGCGCGGGGCCGCCTCCTTGATGGACACGACGATGACGTCGCCGATCGTGGCGTACTTCCGTTTAGACCCGCCCAGCACCTTGATGCACATGACGCGACGCGCGCCGGAATTATCCGCCACGTCGAGGTTGGTCTGCATCTGGATCATCGATGCACCTCTTCCCTCTCTCTATGCGCTCGTGGCGCTTAAACTTTCGCTCGTTTCTCGCCCCGGACCACGGTCCAGCGCTTGAGCTTTGAAATCGGCCGGTGTTCTTCCAGCCAAACGATGTCCCCGATCGAGTACTCGTTGGTCTCGTCGTGGGCATGATACTTTTTCGAACGCCGCACGGTCTTTTTCAGGACCGGGTGCGTGAAGCGGCGCTCGACGCGGACAATGACGGTCTTGTCCTGCTTGTCGCTCACCACGGTGCCCTGCAGCTCCCGTTTCGGCATTAAACTCTCCTCACTTTTTCGCTTCGGCCGCGCGCTTCTGAGCGGCGACTGTCTTGATGCGCGCGATATCGCGGCGCACTTCGCGCACGCGGCCGGTATTCTCGAGCTGTCCAGTCGCGCGCTGGAAGCGCAGATTGAACTGCTCCTTCTTGAGCTTCATCAGCTCGTCGGAAAGCTGGTCGGGCGACATCGCCCTGGCGTCTCCGGCTTTCATTTCACTACTCCTGAATACGCTGTACGAAGCGCGTCTTGATCGGCAGCTTGGCGGCCGCGAGCGCGAGTGCTTCCTTGGCAAGCTGCACCGGCACGCCGTCGAGCTCGAACAGGATGCGGCCGGGCTTTACGCGGGTGACCCACAACTCGATGCCGCCCTTGCCCGAGCCCATGCGCACTTCGAGCGGCTTCTTGGTGACCGGCACGTCCGGGAACACCCGGATCCACACGCGGCCGGCGCGCTTCATGTGACGCGTCAGCGCACGTCGCGCGGCCTCGATCTGGCGCGCGGTGACGCGCTCGGGCTCCATCGCCTTGAGGCCGTATTCGCCGAAGGCAAGCGAGGCGCCCGAGGTCGCCTGGCCGTGGATGCGGCCTTTGTGCGCCTTGCGGAACTTGGTTTTGATCGGTTGCAGCATGACTGGCTGTCTTTATGTCCTGGTGTGGCGGCTTTAGTTCGCGTCGCGTCGCGGCCGGCCGGCTTCGCCCTCGGCCATTTTCTTGTCCTGCGCCATCGGGTCGTGCTCCATGATCTCGCCCTTGAAGATCCAGACCTTGACGCCGCAGGTGCCGTAGGTGGTGAACGCGGTCGCGACGCCGAAATCGACGTCGGCGCGCAGGGTATGCAGCGGCACGCGGCCCTCGCGATACCACTCCATGCGCGCGATCTCGGCCCCGCCGAGACGGCCCGAGCAGTTGATGCGGATGCCCTCCGCGCCGAGCCGCATCGCCGACTGCACGGCGCGCTTCATGGCGCGGCGGAACGCGACGCGGCGCTCGAGCTGCTGGGAGATCGATTCGGCGACCAGCTGCGCATCGAGTTCCGGCTTGCGGATTTCCAGGATGTTGATGACGACGTCTGAGTCGGTGAGCTTGGCCACCATCTTGCGCAGCTTCTCGATGTCGGCGCCCTTCTTGCCTATCACCACGCCTGGACGCGCCGAATGGATCGTCACGCGGCACTTCTTGTGCGGGCGCTCGATCACGATCTTCGACACCGCGGCCTGCTTCAAGGCCTCGGACAGATCCTCGCGGATCTTCATGTCCTCGTGCAAAAGCTTGCCGTAGTCGTTCTTGCCCGAGTACCAGCGCGAGTCCCACGTCCGGTTGATGCCCAGACGCAGCCCGATCGGATTGACTTTCTGACCCATTGGACTTCTTTCGTTACGCCTTGGCCGCAGCCGCTTCTTCGACTTCCCGCACCACGATGGTGAGGTTGGAGAACGGCTTCATGATGCGCCCCATGCGGCCTCGCCCACGCGGCGAGAAACGCTTGAGCACGAGTGCCTTGCCGACATACGCCTCGGCGACGACGAGATCGTCGATGTCCAGTTCGTGATTGTTCTCCGCGTTTGCGATCGCCGACTGGAGGCACTTGCGCACATCCTTGGCGATTCGCTTGCGCGAAAATTCCAGGTCCGCGAGCGCCGCCGCGACCTTCTTGCCGCGGATCAGCCCCGCGACGAGATTGAGTTTCTGCGGGCTCACCCGGAGCATCCGGGCGACCGCCTGAGCCTCGTTCTCGTCGAGGCTGCGCTCGTGCGCTTTCTTGCTCATCGCTTGGCGTTCCTCAGCTCGATGCCGCCGGAGCGGCAGTCGCCGGACCGGAGCTCGGCGCGCGCTTCGCTTTGCGGTCGGCCGAATGGCCGTAGAAGGTGCGGGTCGGCGCGAACTCGCCGAACTTGTGGCCGACCATTTCCTCGGTCACCTGCACCGGAATGTGCTTGTGGCCGTTGTAGACGCCGAACAGCAGCCCGACGAACTGCGGCAGGATCGTGGAGCGGCGGCTCCAGATCCGGATCATCTCGTGGCGGCTCGATCCGCGCGCGGCCTCTGCCTTCTTGAGCAGGTAGCCGTCGACGAATGGGCCCTTCCAAACCGAACGCGTCATGGTGCGTCGCCTCTACTTCTTCTTGCGTACGTGGCGGCTCGCCACGATGAATTTCTGTGTCGACTTGTTGTTACGAGTCTTCTTGCCTTTGGTCGGCTTGCCCCAAGGCGTGACCGGATGGCGTCCACCCGAGCTGCGGCCTTCGCCACCGCCAAGCGGGTGATCGACCGGATTCATCGAAACACCGCGATTGTGCGGCATACGGCCTTTCCAGCGCTGGCGTCCGGCCTTGCCGATCGTCTCGTTCATGTGGTCGGGGTTGGACACCGCGCCGACCGTCGCCATGCAGCGGCCGAGCACCAGGCGCTGCTCGCCCGAATTGAGCCGCATGATGACGTAGTCCTGATCGCGGCCGACGATCTGCGCATAGGCGCCGGCCGAACGCGCGAGTTGGCCGCCCTTGCCGATCTTGAACTCGATATTGTGCACGATGGTGCCGACCGGCATGTTGCTCATCGGCATGGCATTGCCGGGCTTCACGTCGACATGCTCGCCCGCCACCACCACATCGCCGACCGCCAAACGCTGCGGCGCGAGGATGTAGGACAGCTCGCCGTCGTCGTATTTCAGCAGCGCGATGAAGCCGGTGCGGTTCGGGTCGTATTCGAGCCGCTCGACCTTGGCTGGCACGTCGAACTTGCGGCGCTTGAAGTCGATCCGGCGATAGGTCTGCTTGTGACCGCCGCCACGGAAACGCACGGTGATGCGGCCGTTATTGTTGCGGCCTCCGCTTGAGTGCTCGCCTTCGGTGAGCTCCTTGAGCGGCTTGCCCTTGTAAAGGCCCGAACGGTCGACGAGGACCAGCTGGCGCTGGCTCGGCGTCGTCGGATTGTAAGTCTTGAGTGCCATAATCCGCTCCGCCTTACAATCCGGTGGTCACGTCGATGCGGTGACCCTCTTCGAGCGTCACGATCGCTTTCTTCACGTCCGACTGCACGCCCGGGCGGCCGCGGAACGCCTTGAACTTGCCCTTGCGCACCAGCGTGTTGACCGCCTTCACCTTCACGTCGAACAGCTTCTCCACCGCTTCCTTGATCTGCGGCTTGGTCGCGGTCTTGGCGACCTTGAAGATCACCTGGTTGTGCTCGGACGCCACCGTCGCCTTCTCGGTGATCACCGGAGACAGGATGACGTCGTAGAGACGCGGATCGGTTGGAACACTCATTTGAACCGCGCCTCCAGAGCTTCCACCGCGGCCTTGGTCAGCACGAGCTTTTGCCGCCGCAGGATGTCGTAGACGTTGATGCCCTGCACCGGCAGCACGTCGATGTTCGGGATGTTGCGCGCCGCGCGGCCGAAATTCTCTTCGATCTCCGCGCCGCCGATGATCAGCGCGTTCGCGAGCCCGAGCTTCTCGAACTGCGCCGACAACACCTTGGTCTTGGGGTCCTTGGCGGCGATGTCGGCCAGCACGATGAGACCGCCGTCTTTCGCCTTGGCGGAGAGCGCATGGCGCAGCGCAAGCGCCCGCACCTTCTTCGGCAGGTCGATCGAATGATCGCGTGGATGCGGACCGAACGAACGGCCGCCGCCGCGGAACAGGTTCACGCGCGCCGAGCCGTGGCGGGCTCCGCCGGTGCCCTTCTGCGCGTACATCTTCTTGCCGGTACGCCAGATATCCGCGCGGTTCTTCACCGCATGCGTGCCGGCGCGGCGCTTGGCGAGCTGCCAGACGATGCAGCGCTGAATGAGATCCTGGCGCGGCTCGAGGCCGAAAATGTCGTTGTTGAGCGAGACCGAGCCCGCTTCCTTGCCGTCGAGGGTGGTGACTTTAAGGTCCATCACGCGCCCCCTTCCTTCGCGGCGCCTTCGGAAGCAGCCGCCTCCGCCTGGCGGAATTTGCCGGGCGTCGGCAGATCCTTCGGCGGCGCCTTCTTCACGGCGTCGCGGATGGTGATCCAGCCGCCCTTGGCGCCCGGCACTGCGCCTTCGATCAGGATCAGGCCGCGCTCCACGTCGGTCTGCACGACCTTGAGGTTGAGCGTGGTGACGCGCTCGACACCCATGTGGCCCGGCATCTTCTTGTTCTTGAAGGTCTTGCCCGGGTCCTGGCGGCCGCCGGTCGAACCGATCGAACGGTGCGAAACCGACACGCCGTGTGAGGCGCGCAAGCCGCCGAAATTCCAGCGCTTCATGCCGCCCGCAAAGCCCTTGCCGATCGAGGTGCCGGTGACATCGACATACTGACCCGGCAGGAAGTGGTCGGCGGTGATCTCGGCGCCGACCGGGATCAGCGCGTCTTCGCTCACGCGAAACTCGGCCACCTTGCGCTTCGGCTCGACCTTGGCGATGGCGAAGTTGCCGCGCTCGGCCTTGGTGACGTTCTTGACCTTGCGGGTGCCGGAGCCGAGCTGCAGCGCCACGTAGCCGTTCTTCTCCATCGTGCGATGGGCGACGACCTGGCAATTGGCCAGCCGCAGCACCGTCACCGGCACATGCGCGCCGGCATCGGTGAAGACCCGGCTCATCCCTATTTTTTGTGCGATCACACCGGAACGCATGGAAGTGTCCTCGATTCCTAAAAGCAGCGGCTCAGAGCTTGATCTCGACGTCGACACCGGCGGCCAGATCGAGCTTCATCAGCGCGTCCACCGTCTGCGGCGTCGGATCGACGATATCGAGCAGGCGCTTGTGCGTGCGCATTTCGAACTGCTCGCGGCTCTTCTTGTCGACGTGCGGCGACCGGTTGACCGTGAACTTCTCGATCTTGGTCGGCAGCGGGATCGGTCCGCGCACCTGCGCGCCGGTGCGCTTCGCCGTATTGACGATTTCGCGCGTCGACGTGTCGAGGATGCGGTGATCGAACGCCTTGAGCCGGAGGCGGATATTCTGGCCGTTCATCTCTATTCTCTTCTCTGCGTCATGCCGGATCAGCGCCGGCCATCAGATAAGTGGATGGCCGGGCGGAGGCCCGGCCATGACACAGGGGGTGTTACTCGATGATGCTCGCGACGACGCCGGCACCGACGGTGCGGCCGCCCTCGCGGATCGCGAAGCGCAGTTTTTCTTCCATCGCGATCGGCACGATCAGGT
>JAXDOA010000724.1:0-5214 GCA_034669125.1 Hyphomicrobiales bacterium | reverse complement strand
TGTTCGCATGCATCAGCAGCATCCGGCCGATGCGCTCCTTGCGCTCACGCGTCGAGTTGATGACACCGGTGCCCGACAGCAGCGTGCCCGAATAGATGCGGCAGAACGTGATGGTGCCGACGAACGGGTCGTCCATGATCTTGAACGCGAGCAGCGACATCGGCTCGGTGTCGGACGCGTGGCGCTCGACTTCCTGATCGTTATCGGGATTGACGCCCTTGATCGCGGGAACGTCGAGCGGCGACGGCAGATAGTCGACCACGGCGTCGAGCAACGGCTGCACGCCCTTGTTCTTGAACGCAGAGCCACACAGCACCGGATAGAAAGCGCCGGTGATGACCGCCTTGCGGATCAGCTTCTTGAGCGTCGCCTCGTCGGGCAGCTTTCCATCGAGCCAGGCGGCCATGACGTCGTCGTCAAGCTCAACGGCGGCCTCGACCAGCTTCTCGCGGTATTCGGTCGCCTGATCGAGCATGTCGGCCGGAATCTCGATGTCCTCGTATTTCGCGCCGAGCGATTCGTCGTTCCAGATCACGCCCTTCATGCGGACGAGATCGATCAGGCCCTTGAAATTGTTCTCCGCACCGATCGGCAACTGGATCGCAACCGGCTTCGCGCCGAGGCGGTCGACGAGGTCTTTCAGGCACTGGAAGAAGTCCGCGCCGATCTTGTCCATCTTGTTGGCGAACACGATGCGCGGAACTTTATACTTGTCGCCCTGGCGCCAAACTGTCTCGGTCTGCGGCTCGACACCCTGGTTGCTATCCAGCACGACGACCGCGCCGTCGAGCACGCGCAACGAACGCTCCACCTCGATGGTGAAGTCGACGTGGCCGGGCGTGTCGATGATGTTGAGCCGCTTCTCGTTCCAGAACGCCGTGGTGGCGGCCGACGTGATCGTGATGCCGCGCTCCTGCTCCTGTTCCATGAAATCCATGGTCGCAGCGCCGTCGTGCACTTCGCCGATCTTGTGGCTCTTGCCGGTGTAATAGAGGATCCGCTCGGTGGTCGTGGTCTTGCCGGCATCGATGTGGGCCATGATGCCGAAGTTGCGGTAGTCCTCGATGGGGTGGACGCGGGGCATGGTGCTTGTTTGCCTTTACCAGCGGTAATGCGCGAACGCGCGGTTGGCTTCCGCCATCCGGTGCGTGTCTTCGCGCTTCTTGACGGCGTTCCCCCGATTGTTCGACGCATCGAGCAGCTCCGCCGAGAGCCGCTCCACCATTGTTTTCTCGTTGCGTTCGCGCGCGGCCGCGATGATCCAGCGGATGCCGAGCGCCTGGCGGCGATCGTTGCGCACCTCGACCGGCACCTGATAGGTGGCGCCGCCGACGCGGCGCGAGCGCACTTCGATCGACGGCATCACGTTGTCGAGCGCCTGCTGGAATACGCCGACCGGGTTCGACTTGGTCTTGCCTTCGATGACGTCGAGCGCGCCGTAGACGATCGTCTCGGCGACCGACTTCTTGCCCTCGTACATGATCGAGTTCATGAACTTCGACACGACCAGGTTCCCGAACTTCGGGTCCGGGTTGATCTCGCGCTTCTCGGCACTGTGACGTCGGGACATCGCTTCAGCCTTCGCTTATTTCGGACGTTTCGCGCCGTACTTCGAACGGCGCTGCTTGCGGTTCTTCACACCCTGCGTATCGAGGACGCCGCGCAGGATGTGGTAGCGCACGCCGGGCAGGTCCTTCACGCGGCCGCCGCGGATCATGACCACCGAGTGTTCCTGCAGGTTATGGCCCTCGCCAGGGATGTAGCCGATCACCTCGAAGCCGTTGGTCAGACGCACCTTGGCGACCTTGCGCAGCGCCGAGTTCGGCTTCTTCGGGGTCGTCGTGTAGACGCGCGTGCAAACCCCACGCTTCTGCGGGCTCTGCTGCAGCGCCGGCACCTTCTTGCGCGACTTCTGCACCACCCGCGGATTGCGGATCAGCTGATTGATCGTCGGCATCGCTCGCCTTCACCCCTTCGGCAGGACTTCAGTCCGGCCACACACGCGCGGAAACTCCGCGCCAAAACAACGAGCGCGCCATCCGCTTCGATTTGCGGAAGAGCGCCCATCCGTTCACAGAGGACCACGGCAAAACGAGCCGCGATCGTGCACCTGCAGTCCTGACACACTGGCTGTCAGAGGCAGCGTCTGAGTTTCGTGGATCGTGACGCGAGGCGCGCCGATTGATCGGTGGAAACTCACCGCCTGCCTGAAAGTGCGCGGGTTTTAGCCGCGTGAGTCTGGGGTGTCAAGCGAGGAAGGGCTGTAAAGACGGAGGTTTCGGCGATTCCGCCGCGCCCAATCCGCAACCCCTGCCCCGCTCCATCCGCAGGCCCCGTCAGACCCCTCTTCCGGTGCAAGCAGTGCGCTTTAGATAGTTCGCTGCACCGCAGAAAAAAGGGCCGCCCCATGGGGCGGCCCTGATTTTTCTTGGCGAAACGCGCTGCCGGGGATCACTCCGCCGCGGGAAGCGCCGCCGGCTGCTGTTCGGCCACCTTCGCGGCCTGCTCCTTGTCGCGCTCCTCCATGATGAGGGCGTCGCGCTTCACGGCGATCTCGCGCAGTGAGTTCATGATGGCGCCGGTGCCCGCCGGGATCAGCCGACCGACAATGACGTTCTCCTTCAGGCCCTCGAGCGTGTCGTGCTTGCCGTTGACGGCGGCCTCGGTGAGCACGCGCGTCGTCTCCTGGAACGAGGCCGCGGAGATGAACGAGCGAGTCTGCAAGCTCGCCTTGGTGATGCCGAGCAGAACCGGGTGACCCTTGGCGGGCTTCTTGCCCTGTTCCTTCATCCGCGCGTTCAGTTCGTCGAGCTCGATCTTGTCCATCTGATCGCCGGCGATCAGTTCGGTCTCGCCGGTGTCGGTGATCTCGACCTTCTGCAGCATCTGGCGGACGATCACCTCGATGTGCTTGTCGTTGATCATGACGCCCTGCAGCCGGTAGACCTCCTGGATCTCGTTGACGAGGAAGTTCGCGAGCTCCTCCACGCCCTTGATCGCCAGGATGTCGTGCGGCGCCGGGTTTCCTTCGACGATATACTCGCCCTTCTCGATGGCGTCGCCATCCTGCAGATGGATGTGCTTGCCCTTCGGGATCAGGTACTCGACCGGCTCCACGCCCTTCTCGTTCGACTCGATCGTGACGCGGCGCTTGTTCTTGTAGTCCTTGCCGAACCGGATCGTGCCGGAGATTTCCGCGATCGTCGCGGCTTCCTTCGGCCGCCGCGCCTCGAACAGCTCCGCCACCCGCGGCAGGCCGCCGGTGATGTCGCGCGTCTTGGCGCTTTCGGTCGGGATACGGGCGATGACGTCGCCCGCGCCGATTTGCGCACCCGGATCGACCGAGATGATCGCATCGACCGCGAGCAGGTAACGCGCCTCGCCGCCGCGCGCGAGCTTGAGGATCTTGCCGTCCTTGCCCTTGATCACGATCGCGGGCCGCAGGTCCTGCTGTCCGCGCGCCGAGCCGGTGCGCCAGTCGATCACGACGCGCTTGGCGATGCCGGTCGACTCGTCGAGCGATTCCGTCATCGACTGGCCCTCGACCAGGTCCTCGAAGGCGATCGTGCCCGCGACCTCGGTGAGAACCGGGCGCGTGTACGGGTCCCACTCGGCGATGCGCTGGCCGCGCTTGACCTTGTCGCCCTCGTCGACCTTCATGCGCGCACCGTATTGAATACGGTGCACGGCACGCTCGGTGCCGTCCTGATCGACGATCGCGACCGCGATATTGCGCGCCATGGCCATCAGCTCGCCATCCGAATTGCGCGTAATATTCTTGTTCTTGATCTTGATCGTGCCTTCGTAGTTCGACTCGATGAACGACTGCTCGTTGATCTGCGCCGCGCCGCCGATGTGGAACGTGCGCATGGTGAGCTGGGTGCCCGGCTCGCCGATCGACTGGGCGGCGATGACGCCCACCGCCTCGCCCATGTTGACCGGAGTGCCGCGGGCAAGATCGCGCCCGTAGCACTTGCCACACACACCGTTGGTCGTCTCGCAGGTGAGCACCGAACGGATGCGCACTTCCTGCACGCCCGCGTTGGCGACCACCTCGACCTCCGGCTCCGTGATCAGCGTGCCGCGCTTGACCAGCACGTTCGTGCCGGACGGATCGCGAATGTCCTCGGCCGCGGTGCGGCCGAGAATGCGCGTGCCGAGCGAGGCCACCACCTGGCCCGAGTCGATGACCGCGCGCGCCTTGATGCCGGCCTTGGTCTTGCAGTCGTACTCCGTGATGATCGAATCCTGCGCGACGTCGACCAGACGCCGTGTCAGATAACCCGAGTTCGCGGTCTTGAGCGCGGTATCCGCAAGGCCCTTGCGGGCGCCGTGGGTCGAGTTGAAGTACTCGAGCACCGAGAGCCCTTCCTTGAAGTTCGAGATGATCGGGCTCTCGATGATCTCTCCGCTCGGCTTCGCCATCAGGCCGCGCATGCCGGCAAGCTGCTTCATCTGCGCCGGCGAACCGCGCGCGCCGGAGTGCGCCATCATGTAGATCGAATTGACCGGGACTTCGCGGCCGGTCTTTTCGTCCTTCTTGACCGCAGAAATCTCCTGCATCATCGCCTCGGCGATGCGGTCGGTGCATTTCGCCCAGGCGTCGACCACCTTGTTGTACTTCTCGCCCTGCGTGATCAGGCCGTCCTGATACTGCTGCTCGTATTCCTTGGCGAGCGTGCGGGTCTCCTCGACCAGCTTCCACTTGGTGTGCGGCACGACCATGTCGTCCTTGCCGAACGAGATGCCGGCCTTGAACGCGTGGTGGAAGCCGAGCGCCATGATGCGGTCGCAGAAGATCACGGTCTCCTTCTGGCCGCAGTGGCGGTAGACGGTGTCGATCATCGACGAGATTTCGCGCTTCGTCATCAGCCGGTTGGCGGCGTCGAACGAAACCTTCTTCGAGCGCGGCAGCACCTGGCCGAGAATGATGCGGCCCGGCGTGGTGTCGTACCAGCGCCGCACCTCGACGCCGTTCTCGTCCAGGCCCTCCCAGCGATACTTGACCTTGGCGTGGAGCGTGACCGCCTTCGCGTTGATCGCATGCTCGACGTCCGCCATCGTGCCGAAGAACATCCCCTGGCCGGGCTCGTTGTCGCGCATGATCGACAGGTAGTAGAGGCCGAGCACGATGTCCTGCGACGGCACGATGATCGGCTGACCGTTCGCCGGATGCAGGATGTTGTTCGTGCTCATCATCAGCACGCGCGCTTC
>JAXDOA010000723.1:0-5521 GCA_034669125.1 Hyphomicrobiales bacterium | reverse complement strand
ATGGTCCGTCGGGGCGCTTCTGCTTCGATGAATGCAGGCACCACAACGTCGTTCTGATCGCTGCCGGAAGCGGAATTACACCCATGATGTCGATGCTCCGCTACATGGACGACCTTTGCCTGGAAACAACGGCAACTCTGCTCTATTGCGTGCGCACCGGCACCGACATCATATTCGAGAGCGAGTTGGAGACGTTACGATCCAGGCTGAAAAACTTCCGGTACCATGTTCTGCTGTCGCGACCTCACGCGGACTGGTCTGGTCGGCGCGGGCATATCAGCCGTGAGTTCATGGAAAATACCGTCGGGGACGTTACATTGCGGGACTTCTTCCTCTGCGGCCCGCCTGCTTTCATGGACGCCTGCCGCACGATCCTCGTTGGCTTGGGAGTGAAGCCGGAACGTATTATTCAGGAGAGTTTCGGCATCTCCGCTCCGAAGAGTGCTCAACCGCTTTCGGCGGCAGCCGAGACGGATGTGACAGTGGAATTCGCGCGATCAGGCAAAACGTGCGCCGCCCGCACCGGCCAGACATTGCTGGAGGCAGCCGAGCAACATGGAGTCGACATACCTTCTTCCTGTCGGCTGGGGCAGTGTGGAACCTGCAAAACGAAGCTTCTGGAAGGGAAGGTGCGAATGGACGCGGAAGACGGACTCGATCCGGATTCGCGAGTGCAAGGATTTGTCCTGACGTGCGTGGGGCACGCAGATGGCTACGTGAAGCTTGATGCCTGAAGTTCCGGGAGCAAGTGTGGCCAGTCACTCGGGGGAAAAAAGGAATATGAAGATTGAAGTAAACGGAAACAAGCCGCGATTCGTGCCTGACAACAAGTCTCTGACCTCGCGCTCGCTGCGTCCACAGCGCCGGTTTCACGGTGAAACGTGTATTGAACTCTCCCATGTACCGCTTCCGCAGGAACCGGTTCGCTTCTTCCCGACCCTGATCCCCGCCAGTGGCAACTCCTGAATACTCCGGAACAGCACTCGAAATTCCCGGTTGCGGGAGGGAATAAAGGTTCGATCGCGGAAGTCCTCGCTTACGTGAAAGAACTGTTCTCCTTTGCGCTTGTTTGCGGGATATCGGGCGTACTCGCGTTCGCACTTGCCCGGTCCACATCCACTTTGCGGCAAGCTGATTCGCCATCGCCTTTGCTGGCCGGCGCTCACGCTGATCCGCAAGTTTTGTCAATTATTGAGGAGCTGTCGGAACTGCCATTCGCCAATACGGAATGGCCGCTATACAGCCGCATCTTTCCTTTCTCCCTGCTGATCGACCACGACGTTCGCGCGGCAATAGCGCACATGAACCTTTCCCGGTGGCAGACGCATAGCGATGAGGCAAAGAGTCGCATCCTTTCAGAAGTCGGGTCGGTAGTGCGGGGACACATCATGCCTCCCGCAGGTATACACTGGTACACCCGGCAGCAAAGCTCAGCCCGGGTGAGGTAAACCAGATCTACAAATGGACCCGTGCCGATCGGCGATTTCTCGATCACCCATCGGGCACGATGTGAACAGATTGTAAGTTTTTTGTGAACTCATCTGCGCTACCGGAATAACGGATCCGCTCACGAGGTCATTGACTAACGTGAGGTGAAACTTGTTATTCCATCGAATCCCGATTGCTGCCGTTCTCTCGGCGCAATTTCTTTACTCCCAGGTCGAGCCTGCTGCAGGCACATGGCGCCCTTGGGTTGTCCCTTCGGTCACTCAACTACGGCTTTCCACCCCGCCCAATGCCGCCGCTACGGAGGCGGAGATCCAAATCATAAAAACTCTGATGGCGGAGTCAAACGCGGATTCCAGGGCGCAGATCGCGTACTGGGATGCCGGACCGCCCGGCTATCGATGGATGCAACTCGCGTCACAGCAGATGCTGGCGCAGAACGTCGCCGCCCCTCTGTTCACCCGCGGTATGGCTCTTGTATCGGTGGCAATATACGACTCGACGATCGCGGCGTGGGACTCCAAATACGCATGGAATCGTGCCGCCCCGAACGCCGTCGATTCAACGATCCAGCCGCTGGCCACAATGTCGAGGGTTCCCTCTTACCCTTCCGAGCACGCCGTAGTCGCGGGCGCCGCTTCCGCGGTGATGAGTTACCTGTTCCCAGCCATGGGAGAGACCTATATAGACCTCGCGGAGGAAGCGGCGCGCTCACGCGTGTTTGCCGGCGCATCTTTTCCGAGCGATGTGAACGCGGGCCTTCAATTGGGTAAGCAAGTGGGTCAAATGGTGGTGGCATACGCCATGGGGGACGGCGCAGCTACGCCGTTCACCGGGGCTTTTACCGCAGCGCCAGGACTATGGAGCAGCGCCACGCCGGTCACACCGCTGGCCGGAACGTGGAAGCCCTGGGCTTTGTCATCCGGAAGCCAGTTCCGTCTGCCCGCGCCTCCCCCGGCAAATTCGCCCGACTTTCAGGCGCAGGTCGCGGCCGTAAAGAACTTCGCCCGCACGAATACCACGAATCATTCCGCGTGGTTCTGGCAACCGTCGTTCATCACTCCATGGCTCGATACCGTCAATTCGGAGATCTTCCAGAACCATCTCGACAGCAATGCGCCGCGGGCCGCGCGCGTCTACGCTCTGGAGGCTGTGGCTCAACACGATGCCACAATTGCCTGCTGGGATACGAAGTATGCGTACCTCGAATTACGGCCTCCGATGGCTGATCCAACTATCGTTCCCGTATTCGGCCTGCCGCAGCATCCGGGTTTCCCGTCCGGGCATGCGTGCGCATCCGGCGCGGCGTCCGCTGTGATGACCTATCTTTTTCCAAACGATGCTCCGGCGCTTGCTGCGATGGCGCAGGATGCGGGGAACTCGACCTTTTACGCGGCAATCCACACCATGTTCGACGTCGCCCAGGGACTCGTGCTGGGCGGTCAAACCGGACTGCAGGTAGTCAGTCGCGCCCAAACCGATGGCGCGCAGTAGAGAAAGGAATATTTATGCGAAAGCTTCTTCCAGCGGGAATCATTGCGTTCGTGTGGGCGGGCTCATGCGCCGCCGCGAACAAATACGTACAGCATAACCTCGTTTCAGATCTCCCGGGGCTCGCGGATCATGTCGATCCGTGTCTCATCAACCCGTGGGGGATTGTGGCATCGCCCACCAGCCCTTTCTGGGTTTCAGCGAACGGAACGGGGCTCTCGACTCTTTATGACGGCAATGGCAATGCTGCCAGCCTGATCGTTAGCATCCCTGGTCCCGCAACCGTGCCGGACCGTGGGCAAAAGTGCGGGGACACGGCCTTTGGCCGCGGCGCACCCACAGGCGTCATTTTTAACGACACCAACTCGTTTCTGCTCGGCACTTCGCCTGCCAGCTTTATCTTTTCAAGTGAACAGGGAGTAATCGTGGGATGGAACGGCGCTGCGGGTAAGACCGGCGCCATTCTTGCGGACCGCTCCGGCAATGGTTCCGTCTATAAGGGCCTTGCAACCGCCACCCGCTCGGCGGGCCCTCTTCTCTATGCCGCTGATTTCGGCAACGGCCGCATAGACGTCTTCGACTCCGGCATGAACCTCCGGTCGCTGTCGGGCGCCTTCACTGACCCCCAGATCCCTGCAGGCTTCGCGCCGTTCAACATTCAGAACCTGGGTGGTTCGCTCTATGTGACCTACGCGAGGCAGAATGCGCAGCATCACGACGATGTAGCCGGCCCCGGAAACGGTTACATCGACGTGTACGATCTTAATGGACTTCTTCTCCAACGGCTGGTCTCGGCCGGTCCGCTGAATTCACCGTGGGGTATTGCCCTTGCGCCGGATGGCTTCGGCGACTTCGGAGGAGCACTTCTGGTGGGAAACTTTGGAGATGGTGCGGTTAACGCATTCGATCCGGTGAGTGGAAGGTTGCTCGGGGCACTGCAGGACGGTACCGGCGCCACAATTCATATCCCAGGCTTGTGGGGTCTGACCTTCGGAAATGGAAGCCGCGCGAATCCTGCGGTCGCGCCATCCGGTGGTGATGCGAATACCCTCTACTTCACAGCGGGAATCGCCGGACCCGATACCGTTGAATCGCACGGGTTGCTCGGAACCCTTCAGCAGGCGCCGGCGATCATGACGAACGGCATAGTGAACGCAGCGAGCTTTGCGACCGCTATCACCCCAGGTGCGTTTGCGGCCATCTTCGGAAGCGGACTCGCGGCAACAACACGCACGTGGGCGGCAGCTGATTTCGTCAATGGCAAGCTGCCCGTTCAGCTGGACGGCGTCTCAGTCACCATTGATGGCAAGCCAGCCTATGTATATTACGTAAGCCCGAAGCAAATCGATGTGATCGTTCCCGCAGACTCGGCCTCGGGCCCCGTCCCGGTGGTTGTGAAGAACAACAACGTTGAGAGCGGCTCCGCCACTGCGCAGTTGCAGGCTGTTGCGCCGGCATTCTTCGCTGCGGGGAAGTATGTCATCGCGACACACGCAAACGGATCGCTGATCGGCCCGGTAAACGTGCTGCCTGGCGCGACTCCGGCTAAGGAGAGCGAAACCGTTGTGGTTTATGGCACCGGATTCGGCTCGACAAATCCACCGGTCGACGGCCTACTGGTTAGTACGCCGGCGAATCTCGTCAGCGCTCCCGTCATAACCATTGCCGGCGCGGACGCCACCGTGACGTTCGCGGGCAGGAGCGGGGCGGGTCTCGATCAAATCAATGTAACGGTTCCGGCTCTTCCCGCGGGCTCCACGGGGGCCGCCGATGTTCCGATTTCCGCTAAGACCGGAACATTCAGCAGTCAAACGGGGGTACTTCTCACCGTCCAGGCCGGGAATTAGGCCGCATCCGGCCGGCGCCTCTCCCGCCGGCCTGTTCTCATTTGTCGTGAGCCACGAACTGATAGCCCACGCCGTGAACGGTGACAAAGTGGCGAGGCTTGCCTGACTCCGCTTGGAGCTTTTGCCGTAACCGCTTCACAAATGTGTAAAGGGTATTCGTTTCGCCTGGCTCTTTGCACCCCCATACGGAATTCAGAATTTGTCTGCGTGTGAGGGCCCGATTCCGGTTGCGCAGTAAATACAGCAGCAGCCTGAATTCCATGGATGTCAATCTGACCCGGTCGCCCACGCGAAGCACGATCTGGTTTTCAGGGTCTGCCTGGATCTCCCCAAAAGACAATGACTCTGCAGGAATCGTGGAAATACGTCGCAGGATGGAACGGATTCTGGCGACCAATTCGTGCGTCCCCTATGGCTGGACTATCACGTCGTCAGCACCCAACTCGAGCAGGAGCGCCGTTTCCAATTCGCCTGCGCGCCTGCTCGTGAAGATCGTCGGAATGCGCGGTTCACATCGACTTACTCTGCCGCAGAGTTCCACGCCGGTAAAGCAACCGAGGTTCGATGGACAGCAGGTAATCAATACCCTGTCGGGCGACTCTCGCGGGCATCACAGCGAACCCCTGATCCAGCAGCGTAGCCATGATTGTTCGCCGGTGATCGAGATCGCCGTCAATGACGAGAATCGGATGAAGCGTGGAGTTACGAAGCACGGATGACGCATCAGAGAGGTTTCA
>JAXDOA010000722.1:0-2823 GCA_034669125.1 Hyphomicrobiales bacterium | reverse complement strand
GCTAGGTCGGGGTTGAGCGTGTCGGCGACTTCGCCGCGCTCGATCGCGCGACGGATGATGGCTGCCGCTCGAGTTCGGCGGGGGTCACGTACCGTTTGCAAGAGGGCCGCCTCCAGGGCGGGGTTGCGGTTAGCCTCGCTGAGCAGGTCGGGAATGATCGCCTTCGCCAGCGGATCGGTGAGGACCGCGTACTCGGCGCGCAGGAACGCGATGACATCGCCGTCGAGGCTGCCGGTGTCGGGCATGTCGAGATACGCCCACGCGGCCTCGGAGATCAGCGCGACCGCTATGTCCTGTTTCGAGCGCCAGCGACGATAGATCGCAGGCTTGCCGACACCCGCTCGACGGGCGACCCCCTCGATCGACAGCCGCCCGTACCCGCACTCGGCGAGTTCGGCGAAAAACGCCTGACGAATCGCCTCGGTTACGTCGGCTTGAAGCACCGCCGCACCAGCCGGTGTGCGGCTTGGCCGCGTGTTGTCGCCGGTTGGCGCCATACCACGAGCATAACCCACGTCGTTACGGTTGCGTTCCGTCGTAACGTCGTTTACGGTCAAAACGACGTCGTTACGATACCGTCACGACGCTGGCTAGATCGGTGACCGCCCATGGGTTTCTTGTTCCGCGACGAGTCCTTCTCCTTCGAGACGCTGCGAGCAGCCGGCGCCGCACCCTACGACGGCGCCGACCTTGGCGAAGTACTCGCGACAACTCGGCTCATCCGAGAGGGAGATCTGAACGATTGGCTGACAGCCTGGCGGGCGACCGCCGAACGGGTCCACGAGCTGGCCCGCACGTCTCTCGCCGCAGGGCACCGGGTCAGCGCCCGACAGGCCTTCCTGCGCGCGTCGAACTACTACCGCACAGCCGAGTTCTTCCGGCGTTGCAGTCCCATCGGCGATCGACTGCTGCTCGAGCTGTCACGCCGCTCACGCGAGGCGTTCGGGGAAGCGATCGACCTGATGGATCGACCGGTAGAACGCATCGCGATTCCGTACGGCGACGTCGAACTGCCCGGCTACCTGTTCCGCGTCGACGACGCGTCGACGCCGCGGCCGCTGATCATCTACACCAACGGCTACGACTCGACAGCCGAGGAATCGTGGTTCGCGATTGCGGCCGCGGCGTTGAAACGCGGCTACCACGTTCTGGCCTATGACGGCCCGGGGCAAGGAGCCGTCATACGCGAAATGGGCCTGCCATTTCGTCCCGACTGGGAGAACGTGCTGGGCGCGGTGATCGACTTCGCCGTCTATCAATCCGGCGTGGACGCCGAAGCCATCGCGCAGTTCGGCTACAGCATGGGCGCCTACCTCGTCGCGCGGTCGGCGGCGTTTGACCACCGCAGCGCAGCGCTGATCCTCGACGACGGGATCCTCGACATGCATCAGGCCTACCGTAACGCGATCCCGGCCCCGGTGATGAAGATGATCCTGGCCGGCCGCAGCGCGCTGCCCAACCGACTCATGGCGCTGAAAGCGCGCGGGCAGACGCAGGTCCGGTGGGGACTCGACAACGGCGTGTGGACGATGGGCGGTCCGACGTATGCCGACTTCATCAGGCGCACAACGGCATACACGCTCGAGGGCGTCGCCGACCGCATCACCGCCCCGGCACTGATCATGGACGCCGAGGACGACCAATTCCTCGCCGGCCAACCAGAAATGCTCCAGCGGGCCATGACAGCGCCGACTACGCTCGCTCGGTTCACCACCGCCGAAGGATCCGGCGAGCACTGCCACGTCGGCTCGCTGCTGCGTGCGCACCAAGTCATCTTCGACTGGCTCGACACCACCTTGGCAGCCAGGCAGCGCGTGAACGCAGCCCCGCCCGTCGCACCGGCACAGGAGAAGTAGCAACCATGGAAATCAGCATTGTTACGCCGCCCGGCCAAAGTGGTTCGTTCACTATTGGAAGCCGGGAACAGGGGCTCTCGCTCGAAGATCTTCCCGAGCGCCTTCTGAAACTGCTCGACGAACCAGTCACGGCGGCCATGTCCTGTGTCAACGGCAACGGGACGATCCACACCAGCCCGATGTGGGTTGGCCGCGACCAGGCCGAGATCCTGTTGAATTCGGTGCGGGGACGCCAAAAAGGCCGGAATCTGCGGGTTCGGCGCCACGTGTCTCTGCTGTTCATCGATCCGGCCGATCCCTATCACTTCATGGCCATTCAAGGCGTGGTGGTCAAGATCGTCCACGAAGGTGATCCCATTCACGGGAACATGGCCACCAAGTCGATAAATGCAATGAGTCAAAGCTATCTCGGCAAATCGACCTATCCTTTGCGCGACCCGGCCGGTGGCGAAGTACGGTCACTGTATCGGGTGCGGCCAAACCGAGCGCAGGTGTTTGAGCACGCCTAATGGGATGATGAGACCGGAATGCAACCTGAGTGTGCCTCAACAACTCCGTACCGGCCAGCCTGCTCGGTGGGATTCCTGACTGCCCGTATTCGGTGGCGGCGCAACGTTTCCGGTCGGTTTTCCTTGACGGGCCACCACAATTCGCCGCCCGTGTGGCGGTGTTGCTAAGTGTTGCGGGGCCGACGCGACGAGACTGGCGTACTCGATCGGCTGCTGGAGTCGGTTCGCGGGGCCGAGAGCCGCGTCCTGGTGGTGCATGGGGAAGCCGGGGTAGGCAAGTCGGCGCTGCTGGAATACGTGGCGGCCAGCGCGTCGGGCTGTCGTGTGGCGCGTGCCGCTGGGGTGCAGTCCGAGATGGAGCTTGCGTTCGCCGGACTGCATCAGCTCATTGCGCCGATGCTAGATGGTGTTGAGCGGCTGCCCACGGCTCAACGCGACGCATTGCTTACAGCGTTCGG
>JAXDOA010000721.1:0-2952 GCA_034669125.1 Hyphomicrobiales bacterium | reverse complement strand
TATGGCAGAGCGCGGGCTCAACATCGATGGCATGGCATAGTTGCGCACGGAAAACTGCGGCCCACGATCGACCCCTTGTGCAATCGGGACACATGCGATCGCGTTTGATTGCGGAGTCCGCGGGCTCACGATAGGAGAAGCGGAGTCAGAACGAATCGGCCGGAGCCGCTCGTTAACGGCTCCGGCGCTGGTGCCTACGCCGAGGCGGTTGTTGTATCCTCTTCCCGAATGGCGGCCCTGACCTTATCCACCATTTCGGGCGGAACATCCGCATACCCGTGCGCCGAGCGAGCGTGTTCGCCACACTGGCGCAGTACATCATCATCCGTTTCGCCTCTCGCGACAAAGTCGCAGTCGACGCCGACATCCCGACAGTTGACAACCTTCATTGGAGTACCTCTGGTGTCTGAGTGTATATCCTTTTGGCACACGTTGCGGGTCCGACGTACCTCGTACGCGTGAGCCTGACGCGATTTGAATCTACGAATCGGGCCTGGAGGTTTAAGCACCTGCAGGTGCCACGCGCACGTTTGCGGATTCCGGGTGCCCGCCGACTTGCCGGGATCAATGTCCCCCGGCTTCCCCGATGGCCGTATCTCGGGAGCCTGATTTGAACGGTCGAGGCGCTTCTAAGGGCAGTAATTCTGCAGGGCTCGCCGCAGTGCTTCACCAGGCCTAAAGTTCAATGATCCCCCGCTTCAGCCCTATAGTAACCGCATGGGTCCGGTCGTTAGCGCCCAGCTTGGCGAGTATATTCGTCATGTGGCTCTTAACAGTCTCCTCCGAGATTAAAAGCTGGCCCGCGATCTCTTTGTTCGCATTTCCGCCTGCGACGAGCCGCAGCACAGCGAGCTCGCGTGACGTCAACGCCTCGTCCGTGGCGTGCTCAGCCAGCTCGGCGGCGACTTCCGGGGGTATTCGCTTTTGGCCGGCATGGACATCACGGATGGTTTCCAGGAGCTCTCTGCACACATGTGCCTTCAATATATAAGCCCGCGCACCCGCTTTAAGAGCCCGTAACACCTGGACGTCGCCTCTGTACGTCGTCAGGACGATGATTCGGGCGTTAGGGAATTCGCTTCGAATACCCAGAATTGCCTCGATGCCGTTCAGGGCAGGCATTTGAAGATCCATTAACGTTACATCCGGCCGGTGCAATCGGAACTTCGCGATAGCGTCCTGTCCGTTGGTGGCCTCCGCGACCAGCTTCATATCGGATTCAGCATTGACGAGTTTTGCGATTCCTTCGCGGAGGAGGTGATGGTCGTCTACCGAGAGAACCCTAATCATGAGTTGGTGCCGCCTTCCTGCGGAATAGCCCCGGAATGGTGCGGCCAGGAGATGTCCGGTATGCAATCGATCCAGGGATGCTCAACTGTATCTCCGTGCCCGCTCCGGTTTCAGTCCATACGTCCAGCTTCCCACCAATGCGCCTGGCGCGCTCCTGCATTCCAGGCACACCGTAATGGGCGGCACGTCCTTCTGCCACGATTCGCGGATCGATCCCCTTTCCGTCATCACGGATGCGCAACTGGAACAAGCTCCCGCTATACCTGATTTCTGCTTCGATATTGCCCGCCTGTGCGTGGTGGAAAGCATTTCGTACGGCCTCCCGGGCAATCGCGTAGATCTCGTCCCGCAGGATCGGATCCAGGTCCCGTGGCTGGCCCTCCACCACCACAAGGAACCTTGCACAACCATGGGCCGAATCCTGGGAGGACAGTTCGTGGCTCATTTCGTGGCTCATTTCGTTACCCAGGGCCGTTACAGCCTGCGCCAGTTCGTTGGTGACCACGGTTGAGGAACGTAGATCGTGTATCGCATCCCGGCCCTCGGTGATGGCCTGCTCCGTCCGCTTGAGCGCTTCGTCGAGAGCTTGAATTGCCTCTTCGGGGCGACGGGGGAGTATGTTGCGAGCCGCCTGAAAACAGAACATCAGCCCGTGAAGACTCTGCAGCAACGTGTCGTGTAGTTCGCGGGCAATCCGCGTCCGCTCGGCCAGACGTTCGGTGTAGCGGAGCTTAACCCGCACAGTCACCTGACGTAACCGATACCGATAGACGAGCCAGATCAGAGTGGCGCCCGCAAGCACGTAGAGGCCGTGGAACCAAGCCGTTTGATAAAAGGCCGGTTCGATCTCAAAGCTCCAGGATGCCCCGGTTTCATTCCAGATGCCATCGTTGTTGCTGGCGATAACGCGAAACGTGTACTTTCGTGGACCCAGGTTGGTGTGGTAAGCATCTCGCAGGTTTCCTGCATCCTGCCAGTCTTTGTCCGATCCCTCCAGTTTGTAGCGCGTGCGCACGCGCTCCGGAATCGAGAGGCTCAACCCTGCATAACCGATGTGCATATTCCTGGTGTGCGGCGGCAGCACGGCATCCTGTGACACCGGATACGGCTTTCCATCCGCAACCGCAGAACGGATCGCAACCGGCGGCGCGAGTGGATTCCTCCGAATGCGGGCCGGATCAATCCGCGCGACGCCGCGGGGCGTTGCGAACCACAGGATTCCGCCGGCGTCCCGAACTGCACTGGCCATCGGCCCCAGCAATGGCAACTCCGGTAAGTCGCTGATCAGATCGAAGTTCTCTACGTTGATAGCGTGCCTTGTATCCCGCAGCGCCAGGTCGAGTTCGCCTTGCGGAATATGGACGATGCCCGACGGTCTGTTGAGCCAAAGACCGTCCCCCCGAACCGGAATGATTGCTGAAACCCCGCCGAAGCCCGCGGGGTCAGCCGATTCCAAAGTCTGAAAACGGCCGTCGCGAAAATACGCCAGGCCCAACTCGCCCCCGGCCCAGAGTATGGAACCGTCCACCGAAAAGGGGTCTACTGCGCCAATCGTCAGGCCATTGGCAGCGGAAAAGGATTGAACCCGGCCGTTATCCCATAGCGCGACCGTTGTCAGCTCCGGATAAGCAAGCCAAACGCGCCCCTTCTCATCGCTGATAG
>JAXDOA010000720.1:0-2545 GCA_034669125.1 Hyphomicrobiales bacterium | reverse complement strand
GAGATCGGCAAGATCGTCGTAGAAGGTCAAGGCGTGCCAGTTCGTGTGTGTGACCTGCTGGTTGTCCTTCCCCTGGTAGCGATAGCTTTCTCCGAGGCGAATGTTTGCAACCTTCGTGCCGGAAGGCAAATAACGAATACGGTCTGCGCGCCCAGCTGCGTAACCCGCAAGGTCGATTCTATTTTTTTGCATCTCAGTAGTTCCTATGTTCGGTTCCAACTCGGCGACGAGATCGTCGAGGTCTTCTTGAGTGTTCTGTTCTATGACGTCGAAGTCTGCCGGCGGCGGAATTGAGGCTCTTGCGCTCAGATGCGGGTCCAGGAAGTACAACATCTGCGTTCCCAGGATCGGTCTGCGGCCGCTGACGAAAATCAGCATCTGGCCGGGGGCGACGATCTTCTCTTCCCCGGCATCACCAACCTTCTTCGCCGGACGCAACCGCGACACCTCATCCGGCGTCATCAGGGGCCGCTCCGATATGATCCACGCTCGCGTTCACATGCTGCATCACCGGAGAAAATCGAGATCCGCTGAAGTTATAACTCGCCTTCGCCACTGTCATGGTCCCCGTCATCTTGCTCAACAACTCCGCGGTGTCGTACTGGTTCGGCGCGTAAGCAATTCGGACATGACAATTCGAGACAATGCTCTCGTTGTTGCCGTACGCATCCACAATCTGCCGAATATCCTGAGTGATCAGGTATGCCTTAAGCCCGTAACCTGCCATATAGGAAAGCGCGTCAGCGAAAATCTCCATTCGATTGAGGGACGGGAACTCATCGATCAGCAACAAAAGCCGGTGTCTATTCCTCTTTTGCTCGGCACCATCAAATACCATCCGTTCCGTAAGGCGGTTGACCGTCATCGTAAAGATCAGGCGGATTAGCGGCCGAAGGCGGATTTTGTCGCTGGGAGGCACCACCAGATACAGAGAAACCGGCCGGTCCTGGTTCACCAGATCATCGATACAAAAATCGCTGGCGGAGGTATTCCGCGAAACCAGCGGATCGCTATAAAGGGTGAGCGCGGTCTTTGCCGTCGACAGCACGCCGCCGAAATCCCGATCCTCCTTATCGAGCATTTCCTGCACCTTCTCTTTCACGACCGGGTGCGTGGGTGTCCGCTCACCGGTCGGTATCCGCCATTCATGCCCGAAACCGGGATCGTGTTCGAAATTCATCAGTTCCGCAAGTGTGTCCCGAAAGCTTGCGCCGGGCCGGGTGAATACCCGCGCGAGATCCGCCAGGCAGGCGGTGCGCTCCTCCCGCGCCGCCTCGTAACAAACATGAAGAATCATCCCGGTTGTAATAGAAGCCGCCGCGTCTTGCCAGTACCGCTCTTGCGGACTGTCTTCGCCGGTGCGGACGATCATGTTCGCGATATTCTGCGCATCGCTCACGTCGCGCGCTGTGAACAGCCGAACCTCCGCCAGTGGATTGAACCGGGAACTCCCGCCCTGTTCAACTGGCGAAAACTTAAAGCAGGAGTGGCCACACTGGTTTCGGAAGCCCGCCGTCCGGGCCCAGTTTTCTCCTTTAATGTCATAGACGATCGCTGACTCCTCCCAGGCCAGCAGCGTCGGAATGACCAGACCAACGCCCTTGCCGGAGCGGGTCGGCGCAAACGCCAAAACATGTTCCGGGCCGTTGTGACGGAGATAGTGGACGCGCGTGCCGCCGTCTTCGCTCCACCCCCCGACATAAACACCACTTTTCGACGTCAGCAGACCGGTTTCCCGGATGTCTTCTTCCGATGCCCACCGCGCCGAACCGTGGAGATCCTCGGCGTTTTCCGACAACCGCCGCGAGCGCCGATTCGCGAAAACGAAAAAGACTGCAACCGACAGGAAACTGCCGGCGACCACGATCATCTCCCCCTCGAATAGAGGCCGTCTGATCTCCGCATCCCTGGAAGTCGAGTAACGCCAGCCCCAAAAGACCCACGCAAAGGGTTGATACAGCGCCGCGCGGCGGGTCCTCAGCAATGGCTCGCCGAGCGCCGCCTGATATTGAAAGCGCGCTGCGATGTACTGCGTGGCAGCAAGGCTGACGACGCAGAGGAAGAACAGTCCCACGCCACTGGCGCGCCAGTTGTAAGCGCCCAGGTAGCCGGGCACGCGGGGCGTCTTGTAAAGCTGAGAATGATGTTTCGGCATGATTCAGTCCTGAAAAGAACAAGGGCGGAAGATACGTGCCTTCCGCCCTTGAGTTAACGACCTAACTGCTGCTCCTTCGCCCGCTCGCGGAACTCTCGCACCGTTGCGCGCGAATTCGAATAGTTGATCGCGACAGAGTCGCCGATCGAAGGCTGTGGATCGAGCAGTTCCTTCGGATGCGCGACCGCCGACCGCGATGAGACGCGCTGCAATACGTGGTTCTCAGTTTCGCCAATCACGGCCCCCCGATAAACACCGCTCTGGGTCTGCGCCGGATACGTGTTTGCGTGCTCTCCGAGAGCCCGAGCCGTCACTGCCCTTTCCGCCTCAAGTTGCTCGGCAGCGGACGGCACCGCATCCAACCGCTCCACATCACGAGCAAGATTGCCG
>JAXDOA010000719.1:0-3976 GCA_034669125.1 Hyphomicrobiales bacterium | reverse complement strand
CATCCGACCCAATATCTGCGCGGTCTTGCGGACTGCATCATAGCGCGCGGCGGGGCGCTTCATGCCAACACACCGGTCGTCGGTGTCGAAGAAACCAAAGATGGCGTCGCTGTCGAAACAGAGGGCGGGCGCAGCGTCCGCGCCAAGCACGCCGTGATCGCCACCAACTCGCCGATCAACGACCGGGTCGCGCTGCACTCCAAACAGGCGCCCTACCGCACTTACGCAATGACGCTTGAGCTGCCGCGGGGTGCGCTACCGGACGCCCTCTATTGGGACATGCTCGATCCCTACCATTATGTCCGTATCCAGCCGGGTGCGAAGCATGATGTTCTCATCGTAGGCGGGGGCGATCACAAGAGCGGCGAAGCCGACGATGCCGACATCCGTTATGAGGCTTTGGAGGCCTGGATACGCAATCTCATTCCGGCGCTCGGCCGCGTAACGCATCGGTGGTCGGGCCAGATTCTCGATACGATCGATTACTCCTCATTCAGCGGGCGCAACCCCGGCAACAAGAACGTCTTCGTTCACACTGGCGATTCCGGTCAAGGCATCACCCATGGCGTAGTCGGCAGCCTGATCATCGCTGAAGCCATCATGAAGGACCGCGATCTCTGGCAGGAGCTTTACGCGCCCGACCGCAAAACCGCGAGCGCGCTCGGCACGTTCATCAGCGAGAATATCACGGCCGTGAAGAACTTCGCCGAATACATCGCACCCGGCGAGGTCGGCTCCTACGACGAGATCAAGCCGGGCGAGGGTAAAATTGTCAGGGATGGGCTGAAGAAAGTCGCGGCCTACCGCGACGACAAAGGTGGACTTCACGCGTTTTCGGCCGCCTGCACCCATCTCGGCTGCCACCTGCACTGGAATTCGTTCGAGCGATGCTGGGATTGCCCTTGCCATGGCTCGCACTTCGGCATCGATGGCGCGGTGCTGAACGGTCCCGCGATCCACCCGCTGGAGAAAATAGAGATCCAAAGCAAACGCGCGGGCGTGCGGCGACAGGAAGCGGAGTGACGATGGCCAACACTCGCGAGCGCGTTCCGGCCCACACGAACGAAGTGATCACCCGGTGCGTCGAGCGCGCAATCGAGCGCAGGGTCCGCTACTATGCGCAGGCGGTTTTTTAGGTTCATGGCACCGACGCGGAGTCAGTGTCATCCGCCGCAAGTTGAAGCGTCGTTATGTGCGACGTACTTTCAAAGTGGCCGTCGTCGCCGCGAAAGCATGAGCTCTCGAACGTCTTCTGGCAGCTTGGCAGGTAGCAGCGGGTCGGCGCGCCTTTACTCATTTTCTTCGGCTCGTACTGCTCGACAATGTACGCTCCCCATTCAGGCGCATTCGCTGGTTCGGGTAGGCCTTGACCGCCGCCGCGAAAGCGCCGCGTGCGACTTTGATACTGCAGTTGAGAGATACGACGCGGAGCGTCTCTGGCAACTCGCCCGGTCCCAAAGACTCCACGCGATAACCCATGTTCTTGTCCAGCCCGGGGACATCGGGTCTGCACCTGCCGCATGAGGTCGTGCAGGCGCGCCGTGAGTGGGTCGTGGGCGTCGCGATCTCCCGTGCAGAGGTCGCGCATGTCGAATAGGAGGCCCAGAGTATCCGCCTTCGCCTGCCATAAGAACGAATAGAGAACGATATTTGGATGAGTCAAGCAGAGGCGTTGACGGAACTTTCGAGTGGGTGAAAAATACGTGGTTCCTAATGGGAGGCCCAGATGGGCACCATCACCGTTACCTGCCCCCTTACGGGTAGACCAATCTCAGGGATTGAAACTGAAGCCGAAGTGCTGAAACGATTGCCGCAAGTGGAAGCAGCAGTTCACTGCCCGCACTGCGGAGAGAAGCACTTCTGGACGAGGAATGATGCCGTCCTAGTGGAAGCTGCCGGCCGCGACGTTGCCGCCTAAGCTTTCTTCTCGCGACGGACGCCTTTGAATTTTGCATCATCTTTTTTCTGGTCCATGAACTGGCCGGTCGATTTGTCGCGCTTGGTCCAGTGCGCTTCGCCCGCGATCTTGCTCTTTAGCTGCGAGCGCTTCCGAACCGCGCCTCTGCGCGCGTTGTCTCCGACAGGTTTGTTGGTCGCCATAGCTTCAACCTCTACGCGGCTTGGTCTCGGTTGCCGCGATTCATCAAATGCCAGACTTCGATTGCCCGCTGTGCGACCGTAAAGGTCCAATGCACTTCACCGCGGACCCGCCCGGTGCGGCGTTTGCCTATCGGCGGCTGGAATGACCACTGCCATTCGCCATTACGGACTTCGGTGATTTCGTACTAGATACCCTGATGCGACGCGTACACACTCATTTTCAACCTCCCTAGCCCGCTACAAACGCTGTGGAGGGGGCCCGGGTTCCAAGGGAGGGGGATGACGTTGCGAAGCTCGATGACCTCCAAGCAGGGCCGCTGCCGCAGTGGAATTTCCAGCCGAGCTACAACATCTGCCCGACTGCCACCCATCATGGGGCTTTATCCGGATCACCTCGTGACGCGAATGAAGGCGAACGGCATCCAGATGGTTCGCAATAGCGACGACTGTCGGTGAGGCAAAGGCCGCCGAAGACGCCGGCGCCGACGCGATCATTGCTCACGGAATGGAGGCAGGAGGACATCGTGGCGCCTTTGAAGCAACGAACGCAGAGACACGTAGGGTCGGCCTTTTCAGTTTACTGCCCGCAGTTGTGGACTCCGTAAAAGTCCCTGTGGTAGCCGCCGGAGGAATTGGTGATGGGCGCGGGCTGGCCGCGGCCCTCCTGTTGGGCGCTTCGGCGGTGCAGGTCCGCACCGCGTTCTTGCGGTGCCCCGAGGCCAAAATTCCCAGCGCCTGGGCTGACGCCATTGGTCGAACGCGTCCGGAAGATACGACAATCACGAGATGGTTTTCGGGTCGTCCTGGTCGCAGCATCGCAACCGCTTACGTTCGTGCTTCAACCGATCCCGCCGCTCCACCCCCCAGCCCCGTATCCAGTGCAACGAGGTCTTACACAGGCCATGCCGATGCTGCTCTCAAAGAGAACGACATTGAGCGTATTCACCCCTTTGAAGGCCGGATGCCGCAGCAAGCCTTCGCCGGTCTTCCCGCGAAACTCTGCATCGACGAGGACGCGGGGCTTAAGCCATTGCGCCTTCGGAAATCGCCACGGAGCCTCGATCGGCTGCTTCTTTGCTTTCAGTTTTTCCGCCATGACCAGAAGCCGCACCTTGTCCGTTTCGTTGAAGCCGCGTTCGAGCTTGCCGGCATAGACGAGGCGGCCTCGCTCGCGCTTGCCGAGATAGATGCCGTCAAACTTACCGGCCTTCGTCGCAATGCCTGCCAGGACGAACGTGTCCCGCAGGCGGCACGTCGTTTTCATCCAGACATTGGTACGGCCAGACTCGTACCTGCCGTCCACTCGCTTCGACACCACCCCTTCCAGTTCCATCTCGCAGGCGTTCCGAAACACGTCAGGACCACTCGCCTGCAGATGCTCGCTGTATTTGATGGGCCCCTTCACGTCTTCCAGCAGCGCATGCAGCACGCGCTTTCTGTCGAGGAGCGTGCAGCCGCGCAGGTCGAACATTTCGAGATGGAGGATGTCGAAGGCGTAGAACACCAGCCGGTTGTCACACCGCCTTTCTTCGCTAACGCGCTTTCTAATGCGCCGAAATCGGAGCGGCCCTCATCGATTGGTATGATGACTTCGCCGTCAAGAATCGCAGCCTGCGCCTTCAGCTCGTAGACCGACACGATGATGTTGCGGAAACGGTCAGACCAGTCATAGCCGCGCCGGGTGAACATCTTCGTGCCCGCGCCGCGCTTGTGCAGCTGCGCGCGGTAGCCGTCGAACTTGATCTCGTGTACCCAGTTGGCGGCCGAAGGAGGCTTGGTAGTGAGGGTCGCTAGCGCCGGTTCGATGTAGCCGGGGAAAGGGCCAGTCTGAATCCCTTTGAGGCCCCGCGCTGTTTCAAGGGCAGGGGATTGCAGC
>JAXDOA010000718.1:0-3064 GCA_034669125.1 Hyphomicrobiales bacterium | reverse complement strand
CCGCTCGCCGTGAGCTGGATCAGCCGGATCCCGCGGGCCGACGTGAGCGACAGGCGCCGTGCGTCGGAGAACGTGGCGTAGCCGACGGTGTCGCCCACGGGGAGGCGCTCATCCAGGCACTGAGTCTCCGCACTCCTATACGTGAAGTAGTGCCCGGCGGACGCCAGGTTGCCGAGGCCGCCCGTCTGGGCGGCGATGACGACGAACGCGGCGGCCGCCGCCACGAGTGCACGCGGCACCCAGGTGGCGCGTAGCCACAGCAGGGAGAGCACGATCGGCGCGACGAGGACGGGCCAGAAGTACAGGTAGCTCGTGACGAGAAGGATCGCCGTTGCGGCAAGACCGGTCACTGGGACGAGGGCGTAGTACGCGATCGTCAGCCGGCGCTGATCGAGTCGCGGCTCCCGTGGCCGGTCCGGTGGCGGGTTCCAGCGCTGGCCCGGCCGTCGGCCGTGCACGCCGAGCACATAGATGCCGAGCACGTAGATAAGGCCCGCGACCGCCGCGGCCGCGCCGATCACCGTGATCACCGCGCTGGTGCGGATGTGGAGCAGATTCCGGAGGAAGAAGCGCACGTCGTCGAGGCGTCGGCGAAACAGCTGCGTCCCGATGTACGACAGTGGCGACCCGCCCTGCAGGCTGGCGAAGAGCAACTCGCGGACCGCGCCCGCCAGGAGCAGGATGGCCGCCACCCAGGCGGCGGGGCGTCGCATGTCGCTCCATCCGGCCGACCTGGCCCGAATGAGTGCGACACAGGCCAGCGCCGGGACGGTGAACACGAAAGCCAGCGGGTTGGACGCTCCGGTCAAGGCGATTGCCAGCCCGACGGCCACCCTGACCCAGCGTGCGCGCGCCAGGAACAGGGCCGGCGCGGCGATGATCACGGCGTACATGCCGTAGTAGTACGTGGGCGCCAGGTGGTACGAGTACAGCTGGCTCGTCCCTAGCAGCGGCAGCAAGACCAGCGGACTCGCGGCCACGGCGGTGCGGGCGAGCCGGGCGCGGAGGCTGTCCGACGGGAACAGGTAGCGCACGATCGCGAACAGGGCAAGGAAAAGTAGCGCGTTGTTGAGGGCCGCGACGATCAGGTAATAGGCCTGAGCCGAGCCGCCCGCCAGGCCGTACGCTGCCAAGCTGATCGGGATCTCGGGAAAGACGTACACCTGGGGCGAGAAGCTCCAGTCGAGTGTGCGGCCCGCGAACACGTCCGACGCGAACTGGAACAGCACCCCGTTGTCGCTGTTCCGGAGGTCCCACAGGATGGGCCAATTCCGGCCGGTCGAGTCGCCCGCGCGCATCACGAACACGAGCGCGGTGAGCGCGGCGAACGTCAGCGTGGCCGCGGCGAGCAGCGCCCATCGACGCCGGCGCGAGGGCCTCCTCTCAGCGGGCCGGCGCGCGGCTCGCAGGTCTTCCTCGATCAGCGCCACCCGGGCAGCCTACCCAAGCGCGCCGACTGCGTTCAGGCGTCAGCGCCCCGGCGCCGAACGGGCGGCGGTCACCGTGAGGACCATCTTTTCCAGCGCGTACGCGGGATCAGCGGCTGCGCCCTAGACCGCGGCATCCGCCTCGGCGACGGCCCGGACCGCCACCGACAGCGCCTCCGGCCGCCACCCGCGGGCCTGACGCTGGGTCTTCTCGACCTTCCAGGGCGGCATGCCGAGTTGCTTGGCCAGGACGCCGGAGGAGGCACGGCCCGCTCCCGCCACCGCCGCGATCGCGCGGAGGCTGGACGCGACGGCGCTCGTGACCAGGACAGCGGCGAGCCCCGTGCTCAGGCCCCACCGCAGCAGTTCGAGAGCCCCTGCGGTGTCACCGTCCATGATCTTGTCGGCCACGAGGAAGCCGGACGCGTCGGCGCGGCCGCGGTGATAGCGATGGACGACGTCCTCGTCGATCACTCCCCCGCTGGCGTCCAGCACGAGCTGGCTCGCGGCGGACGCCAGCTCCCGCAGGTCGGAGCCGACGGCGTCCAGGAGGGTACGCAGGGCCCGCTCGTCGATGGTGCCGCCCGAGCGGCGGATCTCGTTCCGGAGGAACTCCAGGCGGTCACCGGCCGATTTCACGGACGGGCAGGTGATCACCGCGCCGGCGCCGGCCTGCAGCTGCTCGAGCCAGCCCTTGGAACGGCCACCGTTGTGCGTGACGACCAGGCAGACCTCCTCGAGGGGGTCCGCGGCGTACGACAACAGGATTGCCCCGGCGTCCTTCCCCATGAGGTGCGCGTCGCGGATGATCAGCACCCGGCGGCCCCCGAAGAGCGACGGGGCGAGCAGGTCGTGCAACACGTCGGCGGTTGCGGCGGCGGGCTCGAGCTCGCGCACGTCGGCGTCCGGCTCCTCGGCGCGCGCCACCGCGACGATCCGGGCCACGTCGCGCGCCACGAGGAATTCTTCATCGCCGGCGACGACCGTCACGGGGTGCAGGACGAGGGTCGGCGGCATGAGTTGAGGATGCCACGGCCCAGCGATGTCCCGACGGGCCCCGGCTGTGCCACTATCGCCACCGGGGAAAGTCGACTGCCCCATTTGTGTCATCGGTGACGAGGGACGAGGAGTCCGCTGAATGTCGATCCGGATGCGGCTCACGCTGGCGAGCACGCTCATGCTGTTCCTGGAGCTCTCGCTGATCCGGTGGCTCGGCGCCAACGTCGTGCACCTGTCGTACTTCTCGAACTTCGTCCTGCTGGGGTCGTTCCTGGGCATCGGCCTGGGCTTCCTGCGTGCGGCTTCGGCCACGCACCCGGACCGCCCCATGCCGTACTACGCGCCCATCGCCCTGATCGGGCTCATCGGCTTCGTCAGCGCGTACCCGGTGACCGTCAACCGCGCCGGCAGCGACGTGATCTTCTTCACGGCCGGCCTGTCGACCAGTGGCCCGCCGATCTGGGCCACCCTGCCCGGGTTGTTCCTGGCGGTCGCCGCCGTCCTCGCGGGCGCCGGTGAGATCGTCGGCGCGTGCTTCCGCCAGTTGCCGCGCCTCGAGGCCTACCGCTTCGACCTCGTCGGCAGTCTCATCGGGATCGCGTCATTCACGGGCCTGTCGTTCCTGGGGGCGCCGCCGA
>JAXDOA010000717.1:0-5607 GCA_034669125.1 Hyphomicrobiales bacterium | reverse complement strand
ACATCTCGATAAAGAACAAAATCATGAAGCGCCGAAGTCCCTGACGGGTCCAAACCTCCTCCGTGAAAAAGTCGGTGGCCACGATCTGTTCCCGGTGTTGGGCGAGAAACTCTTTCCCGGTTGTCTTCCGGAGGCGTTCCGGTGCAGGTTCGATGGCATTGCGCGTCAGGATGTTGGCAATCGTGCCGTGAGCCAGTTCATGGCCGGGATTCGACAGCGCGCCCTGGATTCGCAAATAACCCCAGCTACGTTTTTCCGTTGCCATACGGACGACCAACTCTACGATTTCTTTCCCGATTGCGGGCCCGCCGGGACCACGCCGCGCACTACCGTCGTATTTATGCGCGATGAGTTTCCGGTGCCCCGCAATGTCTGTGGAGTGACGATGATTGCCATTTCCGCCAGCATCCTTCTTCCGAGCAGCCGGCTTTGACTGCCAGACTGCGGCGCTGATTGTCGGTGAAACGAAGCCGTCGGCCGCCGAGTTGGGCACGCGGGACTCGGTTTTCCTCCCGCAAGTACTCTATTGCGTGTTGCTGCTGCTGATTCATTCAACCGGCAACCGCAAAGAGCAAAAAGCGGAATGGATCCAACGTCTTCGGCATCGTTTCAGAAGCCAAATATCTCACACCTGCGCCCGTGTCGACGCCCGCCGTTTCGCAAGTGCTTTCAATCAGTTCCAGTCTTTGGATATTATGACAATACCTTTGCTCCTTTGATGGCAGTACTCTATTTGGGCGGCGACGACACCTTCTCCAGCCCGATTGAGCGCATCTTCATTTCCACCAATGGGACTCAGGACTGTGCAAATCCCCAGCGGCAAGGATTGTCAGCAGATCTGGCCGATGGTTTTCGACCCAATAACGTCGTAGGGAATACCTACAAACGCATTGGATTACAGTCCGGCATGGGATGCTCAATTGTTCGAATGGACAAAGATGCGATCAATAAGTGCTATCGAGGCCAGGTGTCTGAACAATTCCAGATTCTGACATTCGTCCAGGATGGGTTGATCACGGGCCCAGGCGGCAGCAAGTTCAAAAGTCCCGGCTTTTCAATCAATTGCTCGATCGTCCAACGGCTCAATTAAACGGTCGTTCGCGCCCGCTGTCCTGCACGATCCGGGAGCGGGCGCATTCTTATGACTACTTGGGCAAACGCGCTTGATTCCGCCTGATGGACACCACTCTAACCGAGAAGTTCAATACTATTTCAAACGCCTGCACGGGCCTTAATCCAGACTCTCGAGCGGGCTGATTCATTTCCGACGTGACCTGGCGGTTTCCCACGCCCCGCGGGAATACGGGACCGGCCTGCCGAGTATAAGGTTCCAGAAGGCTATGCGAAACTCATCATTTGTCCCATGCGCCGCCGCATTGATTGCGTGCCTGGCGCTGATAGCGCAGGAAGCTGCCACGGAAGCTCCTGCAGGATTTACCACCCCGCCATTAACGCAGAGTCCCGCGCCCCAGACCGTCAGTAACGGTCTGGCTGAACCTCCCGGAGATACCTTCGTGACGGATCAGATGCAATTCGAGAGGGTTCACGATCCGACCAATGGACTGGGTCCGATCTTCAATGCAGCTTCCTGCGCGCAGTGCCATCAGAACAATGTCACCGGGTCCGCCAGTCAGATAACCGAACTGCGAGTGGGCCATAAAGACGCGAATGGGAATTTCGCCAATCCCACCGTCCTGATTAACGAAGGAACCACTTCCATCTCCGGCAGGTCGATTGTCAACGATCGCGCAATCTGCGATCAGGCGCAGGAACATGTTCCCGATACCGAAACGATCCAGACTCGCCGCGCGGTCTTGAATACGTTAGGCGACGGATTCGTCGAGGCGGTGGACGATCAAACTCTGATGGCAATCTCAGCGAATCAACCAGCGCGAAGCGGAGGCCGCATTCATGGCGAATTCATCGAGGTTCCCGTTCTCGAAAGCCCCGGTGCCACCCGCATCGGGCGATTTGGATGGAAGGATCAGCAGCCAACAGTGTTGTCGTTCGCAGCCGACGCCTATCTGAATGAAATGGGAGTCACGAATCGCCTCAGGCCCAGGGACGTCACTTCGGTCTGCAAAGTCACGACGGATCCCGAAGACACTCCTGACAGCAATGGTCTTGCCGACATCGATCATTTCGCTCAGTTCATTCGTGCTACGCAGGCGCCTCCGCGCGATGCCGTCCTCGCAGCGACGCCAGCCGCACAGGCTGGCGGCAAGGTCTTTGACTCGATCGGCTGCAATCTCTGTCATGTAGAAACCATCCTGACGGCACCTGCAGGAACAGTGATTAACGGTGGTTCCTACACCATTACGGCGGCTCTGGGTAACAGGTACATTCATCCCTACGGCGATTTTCTCCTCCACGATGTCGGTACCGGCGATGGCATCCTGCAGGCTGGCCCGGCAGACACTGTCAACAAACTTCGGACGGCGCCGCTCTGGGGGCTGCACATCAAATCACGCTTCATGCATGATCTGGATTCCCTTACTCTTGACGATGCCATTCGTCGCCACAAAGGGGAAGCCAGGCACGTCACGGAACGCTTTCGCAATCTGAGCGCCAACCAACAACAACAGCTGCTGACGTTCTTGAAGTCCCTGTGATTTCGGGCGGCGCGATCCAGGTTGTTGATGTCCGTACCCCTCATTTTCACATTCCCGGCTCTGTTGTTGGTCTATTCAACGGCAGGCCGAAGCCAAACCAAATTCACCATTTCAACCGTGGCGGGCAACGGAGCCGCCGCTTACTCGGGTGATGGCGGGTCTGCAATCAATGCTGGGCTGAATGATCCCAATGGCGTGGCGGTTGATGCGGCGGGCAATCTGTATATCGCTGAGTATCTTGGTGAGCGGGTCCGCAAGGTGGCGACAAATGGAACCATCACGACAGTGGCCGGGACGGGCGTTCTTGGGTTTAGCGGCGATGGTGGGCCAGCCACCATGGCCTCGCTCAACGGACCCTTTCGCGTCGCACTGGACAGAGCAGGAAATTTGTACGTCTCGGACAATGGCAACCACCGCGTCCGCAAGGTAACATCGGACGGAACGATTATCACGGTGGCTGGCAATGGGAGTGCAAATTCCAGCGGCGATGGTGGGCCGGCTACTGACGCCGCTATAGGTGCTCCTGGGGATCTGGCACTGGATGTTGCCGGGAACCTCTTCATTGCCAGCCCCGCCTTCGGCGGCGATTTCAGTGCAAACGTAATCCGCAAAGTGACGCCAGGCGGACTGATCACAACGGTTGCCGGTAATGGTATCGCGGGCTACTCGGGCGATGGCGGCCTGGCCACTGGTGCTGCTTTGAACGCACCGGAAGGGCTGGCGATCGACAGCACAGGTAACCTGTTCATTGCTGACCAGATCAATCAGAGAATTCGAAAAGTCTCCAATGGCATTATCGAGACTGTAGCAGGCAATGGTACAGCCGGTTACTCGGGAGATGGCGGCCCGGCAATAAGCGCCGAATTATCCGGCCCGGCAGGTATGTCCTTTGACGCCGCAGGCAACCTGTACATCGCGGATCGTGACAATAATCGTGTTCGCGTGTTGCTGACCGACGGAACGATTTCGACGGTCGCCGGCAACGGTAGTGCTGCCTGGACAGGCGACGGAGGCCCGGCTACAAGCGCGGCGCTGGACTCACCACGAAGCGTGGCGATATTGGCCGGAGCCGTCTACATTGCGGACGCACGGAATGAGAGAATCCGCCTGCTCGCGCCCTCCCAATCTGACGCTCCATCCATCGCTCCCAATGGCATCGTTCCTATATTCAGTTCCTCAAATATCATCCAGCCCGGCTCCTTGATTTCGATTTACGGGAGCAATCTGGCCACAGGGACCGTAAGCTGGAACGAAGATTTCGCCACTACACTTGGGGGAACCAGCGTCACCATCAATAACAAACCTGCGTATCCATGGTTCGTCAGTCCCTTCCAGATCAATGTCCAGGCTCCCGACGATACGGCGACCGGCATCGTGAATGTAGTGGTAACAACTCCGACCGGAGCCGCTACATCTACCGTGACATTGGAGCAGTTTGGTCCTTCGTTCAGTGTGCTCGATGGCAAGCACGTGGCCGGCATCATACTCAGATCCGACGGGTCCGGTGCGTATGGCGGCGGGACTTACGATATCGTCGGCCCCACCGGCGCCTCTCTCGGATATAGGACCGTTGCAGCCAAAGCGGGCGACATCCTCATACTCTTCGGCGTAGGATTCGGTCCCACCACTCCGGCAGTGCCTGCGGGAGAGGCCTGGTCGGGTGGCGCTGCGACCACGAATTCAATCCAGCTGCTGATCAACAACATCGCGGTAGCACCAGCGTTCTCCGGTATCGTTTCGGCGGGGCTGTACCAGATGAACATAGTGCCGGTCCTGGCTGGTCTTGGCATTGGCGACGTGCCGGTGCTGGCCACTGTGGGCGGGGCCAGGACACAGTCGGGGGTTGTGCTTTCTCTGCAATAGGACTCAAACGAGTAGCGCTACGGAAAAGAATCGTGAAGATACGGATTAATTGCAGCAGTCATGCACTTATTTTTCTCTCGGACCGCCTGATAACGACTTCGCTCACACACTGTGGTTCCCGCAAATTCTGATCTGATTGATAAGGTGGGACTTGTCCTTACTTGTTCGCTTCTCGCTGTGAACGTATTGTCAGCTATCTTCGCTTCACTATGGGGGACGTTCCGCAGCCGGGCCGCCCTGCAGCTTGAGATCCTCGCTTGCGTCATCAGCTCAGCGTTCTGCATCGCTCAGTGAAGCGGCCAAAGCTGACCGATGCCGATCGGGTCTTCTGGGCCTGGCTGTCTGAGGTCTGGCGCGACTGGCGCACCGCCCTCGTCATTGTCAGGCCGGAAACCGTGATCGCATGGCACAGGAGAGGCTTCCGGTGGTTATGGGCCTGAAAGATCCGGCACGGAAAGATCGGCAGTCCGGGCCTTCCAGTAGAGATTCGCGAACTGATCGGCAGAATGAGTCGCGAGAACCGCTCTGGGGTGCGCCACGCATCCACAGCGAATTGCTCAAGCTGGGCATTGAGGTGGGCGAGACCAGCGTTGGGAAGTATATAATCCGCCACCGGAGGCCGCCCTCTCAGACCTGGCGGACCTTCCTTGAGAACCATATGAAGAGCACTGTTTCCATCGATATCTTCACGGTGCCGACCTTCCGGTTTGAGATCCTGTATATATTTCTGGTGCTGGCACACGATCGCCGCCGGATACTGCACTTTGGTGTCACCGCTCATCCGACAGTGCAATGGACGGCCCGGCAATTGCGGGAAGCGTTTCCATGGGACAGCGCACCGAAGTATCTGCTGCGTGATCGGGACCGCATCTTTGGTGCCGACTTCACGAAGGAGGTTGAGGACCTGGGCATAAAGGAAATGCTCTCGGCTCCGCGTTCACCATGGCAGCGGCCATACATCGAGCGGGTCATCGGATCGATCCGGCGCGAGTGTCTGGACCATCTGATCGTGTGTAACGAAGCGTCTCTGTACAGGCATGTGAAGTCCTTTGTCGAGCGTTACCGGAAACTCGACCGCCGCAGTGCGGTGCCGGCGCAATTCCCGGAACGTAATATATCCCCGTTCGGACCT
>JAXDOA010000716.1:0-2997 GCA_034669125.1 Hyphomicrobiales bacterium | reverse complement strand
GCGCTGCCCAACACCTATATCGGCCAGACCAACGAATGGGACTCGGCGCTGCTAACCGCCGGCGTCAGCGCTGCCTTCTACGAGATCTACGAGGAAGCCGACGAGAAGAACGTCGTCGAATATCTCTCCTTCTCGACCTCCAATCCCTCCTCGATCCGCAACTGCATCGAAAATGCCCGGCTCAATTCGCGCTCGGTGCGCACCGCGCTGACCAGCGAGATGTGGGACACCATCAACGGCGCCTGGATCGATCTCCAGGAAGTCTGGGGCAAGGGCACCAAGACCCGCGAGGAACTGGCCAAATTCCTGCGGTTCGTGCAGGAGATCTCGTTGCGCTTCGACGGTTCGGCCTACCGGACCATGCTGCGCAACGACGCCTACTGGTTCTCGCGGCTGGGCCTGCATCTCGAGCGCGCCGACAACACCGCCCGCATCCTCGACGTGAAGTATCACGTGCTGTTGCCCGAGGAAGAGCATGTCGGCGGGCCGCTCGACTATTACCAGTGGACCTCGATCCTGCGCTCGGTCTCGGCGCTGACCGCCTATCACTGGGTCTATCGGGAAACCCTGAAGCCCTGGCTGATCGCCGATCTTCTGATCCTCAACGATTCGCTGCCGCGCTCGCTGGCCAGTTGCTATGGCAATCTGGTGCGCAATCTCGACCAGATCGGCGTCGCCTATGGCCGCCAGGGCCCCGCCCAGCGCCATGCCCGCGGCGTCCGCAACCGGCTGGAGCACAGCCACATGGACGACATCTTCCAGCACGGCGTCCATGAGTTCATCCAGGAATTCATCGCGGATAACTCACGGCTCGGCGAGATCATTGCCAAGCAATATTTGATTTGACAGATCGGCGATGAACACGGTCAACCATGTCATGGCCGGGCAAAAGCGCGAAGCGCGTCTTCGCGCTAGATGTTCCGGCCATCCACGCCTTCCTGGGTGGATCTGGTAAAGAAAGACGTGGATGCCCGGGACAAGCCCGGGCCATGACGACGTTTTTGTCGTACCGTGCAATGCAAACTCTCGCTTCGGAATGTCATGCGCCTGCGAATTGCCCATACCACCAGCTATCGCTATGAACCGCCGGCGACCGGCGTCATCCAGATCCTGCGGATGACGCCCGGCAGCCATGACGGGCAATACGTCGCGGACTGGCAGATCGACGTCTCCACCGATTCCCGGCTCGACACGCATGAGGATGCGTTCGGCAATGTCACGCATGTCCTGACCCACGGGCCGCTCGCCGACCTCACCATCAATGTCGAAGGCCTGATCGAAACCCACGATACCGGCGGCGTGCTCAAGGGCACCGACGAGCGCTTTCCGCCGAGCCTGTTCCTGCGCTCGACCGCGCTGACGGCGGTCAATCCGGCAATGGCGACCTTCGCCCGCGAGCTGCGCGCGGAATCCGAAGACGACGTGCTCGGGTTCCTCCACGCCCTGATGGTGCAGATCAACGAGCACATGACCTTCGACGAGGATCCCACCAACAGCGGCACCTCGGCGGCGGAAGCCTTCGCACTGAAGCGCGGCGTGTGCCAGGACTACGGGCATATCTTCATCGCCTGCGCCCGCTCCGGCGGGGTGCCCGCGCGCTTCGTCGCCGGGCATTTCCTGCGCTCCGACGGCATGGTCAACCAGCAGGCCGGCCACGCCTGGGCGGAAGCCTTCGTGCCTGACCTCGGCTGGGTCGGGTTCGATCCGGCCAACGGCATCTGCACCACCGACGCGCATGCCCGGGTCGCCATCGGGCTGGACTATCTCGGCGCAGCCCCAGTGCGCGGCACCCGCTATGGCGGCGGCATGGAGACGCTGACGGTGGCGGTCAAGGTCGATCAGGCCGGACGTCAGGGGCAGTCGCAGAGCCAGTCGTGAGGCCCTGTCATTCCGGGGCGCGCGAAGCGCGAACCTCAGATGTGCAATTGCACATCGGGGAATCTCGAGATTCCGGGTTCGATGCTGTGCATCGCCCCGGAATGACGGCTGGCGCCGTCACTTATCCAGCCAGACGTCCTCGAACCGCAAATTGTTGTACTGGCTGTTGTCGTGCGGCGTGAAGTTCCTGACATAGGGCTGCCAGCAATTGGCCGCCGCGCCGAACATGATGATGGGACGGGCCGCATCGTCGACCAGCAGACGCTCGATCTCCCAGACCATCTTCCTTCGCTTCTCCTTGTCGAGTTCGCTGGATTGCGCCGATAGCAGCCGGTCGACCTCGGCATTGCAGTACTGGGTGTAGTTGCGCTCCGACTTGCACGAATAATTCTCGACGATATTGCCGTCGGGGTCGTCGACGCTGATGCCGGTCACGTTCAATCCGATGGTGTAATCCTTCTTCGCGAGCTTGGCGTACCATCGCGGCGTATCGAGAATATCCAGTTCGCCGACGATGTGGATCTTCTTGAGCTGATCGGTCAGGATCACCGCAGGATCGCGATAGGTCGGCAGATTCCTGGTCTGGACCTTGATCTGCAGCGGATTGGCGTCGCTGTAGCCAAGCTTCTTCATGATCGCCTGGGCTTGCGCGAGGTTCTTCTCGGTGTCGGGACCATAGCCGGTCAGCGATGACACCATTTCCGGCGGCATGCTCCATTCGCCCACCGGCTGCGGCAGCATCGCGCCGCCCATCAGCCCCAGTCCTTCCATCAGAATCGTGTTGAAGGCCTTGCGATCGAGCGCCAGCAACATCGCCTTGCGGATGTCGGCATTGTCGAACGGCGGATTGACGCGGTTGACCATCAGGTTGACTTGGGTGCCCGTGGGTATCATCTCGCAGATTGCTTTCGGGGCCCGCGCCTTGACGTCCCGCATCAGGGGCACGCTGACGTCGGACGGAAAGGTGATATCGAACTCGCCGGTCGAGAACGCCAGCATCCGCGTCGAGCGGCTGTCGATCATTCGAAAGGTGATTTCGTCGAGATAGGGGCGGTCCTTTTTCCAGTAATCGGGATTGCGCACCAGCCGGATCGATTCGCCGCGCCTGAATTCGACGAA
>JAXDOA010000715.1:0-3614 GCA_034669125.1 Hyphomicrobiales bacterium | reverse complement strand
ATGCGCTGCCCGAGCCAGGCGGGTACCCGGCCGTTATGAAGAGGAAGATCGGCGCTACCGGCCCGTCGAGCCATCAAACCTCCGCGGAACATAATACGAATACCGATACAGCGGGCCGGCGTCCAGGTGGTGTAGCCAGGGCCGGCCCTTAACCGCCCGGGCCTGAGCGCCGGATTATCCGATCGCCAGCCGCGAACAACGCGCCACGCCAGCAGCAGGCGCGGTACGGCAACGACACGATTCGCCCGCAACGGCTTCGCCGCTCGCCGTCAAGGTAGCCTTCGGCAATTGTGCCCCTGCCGACGCCTGAGATGGCGATAACTCATTGATTTTGGCGCGCCCTGGTGGATTCGAACCACCGACCCACAGCTTAGAAGGCTGTTGCTCTATCCTACTGAGCTAAGGGCGCCAATCGGTTAGCTGGCCTTGATCCTCCATCATGGCCCTGGTGACCACCTGGTGACCACGGCTCATGCTCGAGCACCCGTCGCTCGACTAAGCCAGTTCCATACATCGGAGCGGTAGCTCCAGCAACGTGTTACGTCGCCACGCACGGTCACCAGCCGCCAACCGCTGATGACCAAGAAACCCTTACCACCAGCCTCGCAGAAAATGGGGTTGCATCCGAGGGTCTATGCTTCCACTTGATGCCAAACCAGATTGCCGGCTGGCATGCTGCTGGCCATCGCCACCACGCATCGTCCCGACCTTGGATACCTGGTAGCCAAGCGCCAGGACCGGGTTGCAGACCTTCTGGACTGAGCTCCCATCGGTGAGACACGAAAATAAGCAACACACCCATTTATCGATCTTCTGTTGCTGCTGCGGTTGCCGCATGCGGCAACCGCAGCAGCGGCGGCCGGCTCGCCTCATAGGTCTCCGGCGCCAGGTAGGCCAGCGCCGAGTGCAGTCGGTGCCGGTTGCAAACCGCCTCTAGAAAAGTCCCTATCAGCCCGGTCGCTTCGATGAGGTCGCGATAGGCCCTGCCATCCACTTCCTCACGTTTCAATGTATGCATAAAACTCTCCGCCATCGCATTGTCCCACGGACAGCCGGCCCGGCTCATGCTCGGCTGGATGCCAGCCCGCTCCAGGCGCTCGATGTAGTCGCCGCACGCATACTGCACCCCGCGGTCCGAGTGATGGACCAGCCCGCCCGGCACCACCGCGCGCCCCTGCTCGGCTACTACATGTTGTTTGCCATCAATTCAAAAGGCGTTCCAAGCATGGGGCAAATGATCCTGATTGAATAGGATGCTGCCTATCTTGGTTGCCCGTACCGAAGGTGAGCCACGTGGACAGACGGCAGAACCGATGGTGGGGACAAAGCGGACTCAAGATGGTGACGTTCGTCGCAGTTGTCGTCTCCGCGGGGCTTGGGGCTGCGGAAGAGGCTTCGGTCGTCGCTGCTGATTCGGGGCGTCGGATGTTCCGCGGAGATACGCCGCTACGCGGCATCGATCCTCTCTCGCCGCCTCAAGCGCCTCGTCGTCGAAGAACTCAGCGCCTGACGTCTACAAACAGACACTGAAAGTCTACTTTCCGCTATGGCTGACAACTTCGCCCATAATGACCGTCGGCGGGTTGGGCAGTAAAGTTTTGAACACCCGTTGCACCGCTTCCCGTGCAGATCGGTTCGCTTCATCCGCGTGTTTGCGCGTTTCAAAAGTGCTGATTGACGCCACCGATCCATTTCCGACGTCCACGATCGAGTATGAAATGAATCCGACCTGACTTCTCAAAATCGGAACGAACTCATCTCGGGCCAATCGGTCGATTTCTGTTAGGAGACCGGCGCCATCGTACTAGCGGATTGACACAAACATTTTTCCTCATGATCGCCCGTCGCGGGTATCGAACAATGCGCTCACTGTTGCCGAGAAAGATCAAATGTTCGCCTCCGAGGATAACAGCGGGGCGCCCCGAAAAAGGCTCGCCCAATGCCGCGAGCGTATTCACCGGTCGACTGGCCGAGCAGATGCTCTCAGACACGGGCGTAACCGCGCGCCCGCTGCTCATCGACCGCGTTCCGCCGAATATTCGTGACGCAGCTCCCGCGTCTGACGCCTAATCATTGCGGTCGGCAGCACGCGGGTTGTCAGGCACAGCAAGCCGGAACGGCAAGCAAAGATCACCGACCACGCGCCTATGGGATTCTTGCCCACCGACTTTTCCCGATGGTAGACAGGAGGATCGACTTCATTGCATTTATATCGCATCTTTCGCGATGTACCGCATTACCGGAGGCGCGTCGCTGGATGGGGTCCGAGTGAAACCCGGCGACCGAGGCGCTGATGGCTCATCCAAGCGTTGAGCCAGCAAGGTGATCCGCGTTGCCGGAGACGCGTCGCTGGATGCGGTCCGGGTGAAGCCCGCGGGCCGGGGGGCTGATGGTTCATGCGCGCGGTGAGTCAGCAAGGCAATCCGACGCTCCAGATCGTCAATCATGGCGGCGCCAAGATTGGCGGTTCGGCGGACATGCATGGGATCATCCGTTCCAGGACGTAGCTCCCGCAGTAATCGGGCGACATGATTGGGCAAATGCCGTCCCCCCTTCAAGCGCCTAAGCGTATACCTGAATTGTGAGTGCATGACCACTGCAAGTCTCATGATTATTTCACATAAGCGCGAGTACAGCTTACGTCACCGGCACGACTATTCTTTGTTTTGCTTTCGACATCGCATGCCGTTGTTTTTCGTTAGATTGGAAATCCGGCTGCATAAGCGCCCCTGCGCGGCGCTGTTGCATGGATCGGCCGTTGGGCTCGGTGGCGGCGGTAGACCGTCGGGCGCTGATCGACCCTGTTGCAGGGATCGGCTGGGCGGCGTCCTGGATCGGATCGCGAAGAGGACCATACCCCTGCCGAGCATGGTCTTTGCAGATCAGGGTTGCGCCGCCGCGCGGGGTCCGCGGGCGACGGTTCGGCTGTGCGGTCCCACATGGGAAGATCCTGCCTCCATTCGTAACACCCAGGATCCCAGTCGTGCCGTTCAAAGCCAGCGCCGATCGCCGCCACCACATCCCGAAACAGCGGCATCCGGTGACGAACTGGCGGCAGGATGATGCCGCCCTGCGCCAGCGCGGAAGCCTCACCGTCTGCTTCACCGATGAAGCCATCGCCGGCTGGCGCGCCCAGCCTCGCACCACGCCAGGCGGACACCCGGACTACTCGCCATTGGCGATCGAGACGGCTTTGACGCCGCGGGCCGTGTTCGGCCTGCCGCTGCGCCAGACGGAGGGCTGATCGGTTCGATCATCCGCCTGCTTGGCCTCGAGCTCTCCATCCCCGATCACACCTCGCTCTGCCGTCGGGCGGAGACGCTGCAGGTGTTCCCGCGACCAAGCGTGGGGGCCGGGCCGGTGCATCTCTTGGTGGACAGCACCGGCCAGAAACTGAGCGGTTCCGGCGAGTGGCTTGTGGAGAAGCATGGTGCGAAAGCACGACGCTCCTGGCGGAAGCTCCATATTGGCGTCGACGCTGACACCGGCCAGATCGTTGCGACGCGATTGACGACGAATGATGTCGATGATGGCTCACAAGTCGGGCCACTGCTCGATCAAGTGTCCGGTCCCTTGGCTTCGTTTACCGGTGATGGGGCGTACGATCGAGACGA
>JAXDOA010000714.1:0-3336 GCA_034669125.1 Hyphomicrobiales bacterium | reverse complement strand
GCGCTCCGGTGAGGGCGTGATCGCTAGCGATCTGCTGGTGTGGGGAGGCGGCAACCAGGTGGCGCCCATGCAGCGATGTCAGCGCTAACACGTCCGGCTCAAATGATCGTGACGGCCGGGTTTCAATTCGCCGTGAGGCGCCACGCTTGGCGTCTTGTTTGCCGCCATATCTCGCAAACGCAGAGTCGATAGTGAGCGAGATCGAGCATGGCCAGCCGCACCGACGCGACGTTGAAGCAATCCGCTGTCGTACCGGCGCGTCCGCGCCCAATCGCCGAATATCACCGGCCGGAACGGCCGCATCCTCAAACCCACGCGATTGTCGATTTCTCGCCGGCCAGGATGGTCAGACGTAATTCCGCGAGTTGGTTAGGCTTGCACGTGGAAACGGTCCAGCTCACGCGGCATACACCGTTGCAATACAGTTTCCGGGCACCCTGCCATTTGCTCATCGCGGCGGAGCTTGCGGAGCGCCATGACGGTGAGACCTTTGTCGAGGGCCTGCCGCGGTCGACCTTGCGGGACTTTACGCACAAGCTGACCTTCGTTCCTGCTGGACATGACTTCCGCGGATGGCAGCGGCCCCGCGCGCTGACGCGCACAACCTATTTTTACATCGATCCGCGCGGGCCTCTGGCCGATCCGGCGCTGCGGTTCGACCAGATCGAGTTCAAGCCGCGCCTGTTCTTTTACGACAACGATCTCTGGCAGACCGCGCTGAAGCTTAAGGAACTGGTCGAGAATCCCGGCGCGATGCAGCGGCAATATGCCGAAGCGCTGGGCATCGTGCTGACGCACGAACTGGTCCGTATCAACGAAGACGGCGCACCGCGCGCGCCCGTCGTTCGGGGCGGCCTGGCGCGCTGGCAGCAAAAGCGGGTGGCCGCCTATATCGAGGAGCATGTCGCCGACGACATTCCGCTCGCGGCGCTTGCCGAACTGGCGCGGCTCAGCCCTTACCATTTCTCCCGGTCGTTCAAGCGCTCGTTCGGCATGCCACCCAACAAATATCACGCCAGCCGCCGTATCGAACGGGCCAAACAGCTATTGGCGAACCGCGAGCTGTCCATCACCACGATCGCGCTCGATGTCGGATTCAGCGAGACCAGCACGTTCACGGCCGCATTTCACAGGCTGACCGGCCAGGCGCCGAGCAACTATCGCCGCAATCTGGATTAACGGATCGGGGGAGGCGGCGTCATCCCGGCTTTGCCCCGACTAAGCCCGATCCGTCGGCAAGCGTCGTCGACCACGGCAGATTGATCTGCGCTCGGAATCAGTGCCTCGGGGCGGACTGCGTAAGGCCATCATCGAGCGCGAAGAACCGTCATGTTTGAGGTTCCGGCCGATATTCCCGCGCAAACGAAGGGACGGGCGGTCGGTCTGGGTGCCACACTGGAGGCTTTTCCCAAATATCACAGATTCGCATAAGGTATATTATGGAATGTCTTTATACTTATAGAAATCAGCCACTTACATAAATACCGATCTAAATTGGCTCAACTGAGGTGGCCGCCGAGTGGCTTCGAACGCGTCCCGCCAAGGGCCTGCGGCGCGACGTCCCCAGCATCGGTGCTCGCTCTCAAGCCCGATATTGCCGCCATGCGCAGACACTGCAATAAACCACACGAGATGACAGATGACCGTGCGGCATCCGGTCCGTAAGGTGCGTCTCACAAGAACAAAACAACAAGCCTCAGGGAGAGAACCAGATGAGCTTTTCACGACGCAGCCTGCTGAAGGCTTCGGCTGCCTCGGCGGCGTTGGGTGGTATTGGCGCGCCATTTGTCGCGCGCGCCCAGAGCGCCGAATTTACCTACAAATATGCCAACAATGCGCCTGACTCGCATCCGATGAACGTGCGCGCCAAGGAAATGGCGGCGGCGATCAAGGCCGAGACCAATGGCCGCTTCGATCTGCAGATTTTCCCGAACAATCAGCTTGGCTCCGACACCGACATGCTGAGTCAGATCCGCTCCGGCGGGATCGAATTCTTCACGCTGTCAGGCTTGATCCTGGCTACGCTCGTTCCCGCCGCGTCGATCAACGGCATCGGTTTCGCGTTCCCGGATTACGACACGGTGTGGAAGGCGATGGACGGCGATCTCGGCGCCTATGTGCGCGGCGAAATCGCCAAGGCCAATCTCGTGGCCATGGACAAGATCTGGGACAACGGCTTTCGTCAGACGACCTCGTCGACCAAGCCCATCAACAGTCCGGACGATTTCAAGGGCTTCAAGATCCGCGTGCCGGTCTCGCCGTTGTGGACCTCGATGTTCAAGGCGTTCGATGCCGCGCCCGCCTCCATCAATTTCAGCGAGGTCTATTCGGCGCTGCAGACCAAGATCGTCGAAGGCCAGGAAAATCCGCTCGCCCTGATCTCGACGGCAAAATTGTACGAAGTGCAGAAATACTGCTCGCTGACCAATCACATGTGGGATGGCTTCTGGTTCCTCGCCAATCGCCGCGCATGGGAAAAGTTGCCGGAAGACGTGCGCGGCATTGTCGCCAAAAATATCAATGCGGCCGCGGTAAACGAGCGCGCCGATACCGCGAAGCTGAATGCGAACTTGCGCGGAGAACTCGAAGGTAAGGGATTGGTGTTCAATCAGCCCGATGTGGCGCCGTTCCGCGAGAAACTCCGTTCGGCCGGGTTTTATTCTGAATGGAAGGGCAAATACGGCGAGCAGGCCTGGGCGCTGCTGGAGAAATCAGTCGGCAAGCTGTCGTAATGGGATAGCCAGAAAACCGGCAAAGGCACCGCATGGCTCACGCCGAAGTTTCGCAAGCCGCGGCCGGCGAGGCGGTGTCCCCTCGCCGCCGTTCGCTGGCGGCGTCGCTTGAAGCCTGGCTTGGGATGCTTGTTGAAATCCCGGCGGCGCTTCTGGTCGTCGCGGAGATCGTCATCCTGTTCGCCGGCGTCGTGGCGCGATACGGCCTGCACAGGCCGCTGATCTGGTCGGACGAGTTGGCGTCGATCCTGTTTCTCTGGCTCGCCATGCTGGGCGCCGCCGTGGCGTTTCGCCGTTCCGAGCACATGCGCATGACCGCGATCGTCGCCAGCACCAAGCCTGCGACGCGGGCCTGGCTCGACCTTGTCGCGACCTGCGCGGCGCTGGCTTTTCTCGTGCTGATCGCATGGCCGGCTTACGAATACGCCTATGAGGAAAGCTTCATCACCACGCCGGCGCTGCAAATTCCCAACGTTTGGCGTGCGGCCGCCCTGCCCGTCGGCATCGGCCTGATGGCGCTGTTTGCCTTGCTGCGGCTGGCACGTGCGGGCGATATCAAGCTCGTGCTCGGCGCGATCTTGTCGGTCGGCTTGCTGCTAGCGGT
>JAXDOA010000713.1:0-3015 GCA_034669125.1 Hyphomicrobiales bacterium | reverse complement strand
AGGCCGCGTACGGCGAAATGGGCCATCAACAGGCCATAGAACTCCTGCCGGACCAGGTCCGGAGTTTTGCTGCGCAGCACGATACGGGCACCGCGCAGATGAGTCTTAAGCTCGTCAAACGCGGTTTGTCGGGTAAGGGACTGGCGCGGTGCTGACTGCGCCCGTTTCCAGCCCCTCCCCATAAGAACCACTCGTGAGGTTTTCCCTCAAGCGGCTCACCCGGTAAGTTTCGTCGAAAGGGTTATGGGTCCTGCCGGACGACGACCGCTTTCACGAACGGCTCTCCAAGTCCGGGCAGAGGCTGGATTTTCCAGTCCCAGTAAAGTCCCAGTACCTCGTAGAGATATTCGTTACTCCACCGCCGCCATCCCACGCTCGACTTTCGCCGCCGCTTCCGCCGCGTCAGTAAGGTACGAACCTTCATCTCGACATAGTCGCGAACCTCGCTAAAGGCACGACTGGAGTTACCCACCCTGAAATAGTTGGCCCATCCGCCCAGCGTGGCATTGATCCGCTTCACCAGTTCCGGCATGGGAGTTGCGCCCCCGCGCCGAATAATGTCGCGGACCTTTGTTTTGACTGACGTACGGGCCTTCTTCTTCGGGGTCATCAAGATTAGATGTCCGCCCCCTTTACGCTTGCGAACTCGACGCAGGTCAAACCCCAGAAACCCAAAGGCCTCCCCTTTCAGCATGTCCACCACCCTGGTTTTCTCCCGGTTCAGTTCGACGCCAAGCAACGCGAACTGTTCCTGGAGCCGTTGCAGAGCCCGTTCGGCCCAGCCCCGTTTGGTATGGTGTCCGCTGACGGTGATGACCACATCATCGGCGAACCGATGATAGTTGATCGCCTCGTAGTCTCCTTCCGCCGTTTTGCGGCGAATCGCGTCGAAGAGCCAGTCGACTTCGTTCAGATAGATATTCGCCGCCAACGGGCTGAACGGTCCCCCTTGCGGGACACCGAGCCTGCCGCCAACCTTGATAATCTGCTTCACGAGGTGCATGACCTGAGGGTCCTGGATCCGCTTGGCGATTTTATCCAGCAGCACCGAATGCCGGATCGTGTCGAAATAGCGCGACAGATCAACATCGATAACAGTGGACATTCGCCGCATCACACTACGCCTGACTTCCGCCAGGGCGCGATGCGGTGACCGCTTCGGTCGAAATCCGTAGGAGTTTGGGCAAAAGTCCGCCTCGAATACCGCTTCGAGGATCAGTTTCAATGCGCCCTGCACCACGCGGTCGCGTATACAGGGAATTTGAAGTGTTCGAACTTTGCCGTTGCCCTTCGGGATCTCCACCGGGCGGTTCGGCATGGGTTGATACCTGCCTGTGACGAGGTCTTCCCGCACCGCCGAAAGAAACGCCTGCCGTCCCGCGGTCTCGATGTCCTCGAATTTCTGGCCATCCATCCCAGCGGCGCCGCCATTGCTCTTCGCGATGCGATAAGCCTCCTCAAGAGTCTCGGCGTTCGTGACGTGCACGAACAGACCCCAGAAGCGATGCGTCTTATCAGACTTCGCCTTTCGATAGATCCGCCGCCGCAGTTCCTGCAGATTGCCGGACGCTTTTATCATTTCGCCCCTGCCTCACCTTGACGAACGGAATTACTCACCGGTCCGGGCCCTTCCCTCCGGCGCGTTTTGCTGCACGCCCATCGCCGGTACTACAACCCGATCCGTCACCCTGATGCCTATACCAGCATTTCCCACTCGCGGTTATAGCCGGCATCTCCTCGACGAGATTTCTATCGCCGGGCACCGAGGGCTTCTCCAGTTTCCACATCGTCCTTCACACCATGTCGCCGCTGATACCCCGCCGGTGAGAGTTGCCGTATCGGACTCGTTTCGGACAACCCTTGCTGCTTTCGCGCGTTATCGACCGTCTCAGCCACCGGATATTCGTGTAACGAGGCTACGTCTGCGTTCACTGTACGTTGCAACCTGGTGCGTTGCGCACACTCCTTTCGAGTATGTTTGTCGGAGGGCTTCGCCGTCTTGCTTTCGCGCCACGGCGCCTCCCCAGCTACGGGGTCTGAGCCTTTTGACCCCGGTCGGTCTCTCACCGACTGGACTATGTGTCCTTGACTGGACACGCCCATCTCCCAGCGCTCCTTGTAAATCCGGGCGATGGTGCGCGCCGCCAGTTTCAGATGGTTGGTGACGAAGACCATGTTCTCGTTCTTCTCCTCCACCCAAACTTCGATGCGGCGCAGCCGGGCTTCGGGACCAGCCTCCTGCTGGCTTACCAGGAGAATCACTTCATCGCGCAGCACGCTGGAACCGTCCGGCACGGGCCGGCTTTCCACTACACCGTACGACGCACTGTCCTTCAGGCGCGTGACAAAGTTCACTCCTCCGCGCGTCAGTTCCAGCCACCAGTTATAGTCGCTGTAGCCACGATCGAACACGACCAGCGTGCCTGGCTGAAAGCGTATTTTGCGCGCTTCGGTGACATCAGCTTTCCTGCCTTCGGTAATCACCGCGTAGCAGGGCAGATAACCGTCATGGTCCAAAACCAGATGAAGCTTCAGCGCTCCTTTGGTTTGCTTGTACTTTGCCCAGTCGAAGGACTCGGCGCACAATTCCACCATGCTGGCGTCCAGCGACAGCAGCTTGTGTTTGAACCGGAACTTCCCTCGTCCCTGTATCAGAGCTTCCCCACGGCAGCGTTCCAGCATTTTGTAGAACAGGCTTTGATAGAGTTGCCACGGCCGGTGAGCGTTGGCGTAAGACAGGGTTGTCGTCTTTGGACATGCCAGAATCCCCGGATGACGCAGTTTGCCCTCCGTCGCCGCTAAACCGCCACAGATCTCGCGCAGGCTCTGCGCGTGGCCCAACTGGCAGAACAGCATCGCCACGAACTGCTGCCAGCAGGTGAACCCCCTGGCGTGCCGCTCCGCCTTGTGCTCTCGTACCGCGGCGTCAAACTCCAGCCGGGGGAACCACCCCAAAATCTGACTGAACATGCTGCATACTCGTACCATGGCAGGGCCTCCTGTTGCCCGTTGCTT
>JAXDOA010000712.1:0-3056 GCA_034669125.1 Hyphomicrobiales bacterium | reverse complement strand
AGATAGTTGGTCGACAGCACATCCTTGGCGGCTTCGAGCCCGGCGGGCTTGAGCACCGAGCCGACCGAGTTCGATACGTTGTTGAGCAGGTGCACCGGCTTCCAGCCGATCTCGTGGGCCTTCTTGATCGCCTGCGCGGCGAACTTCGGCGTGGTCACGTTGAAGAACACGTCGGCACCCGAATTCTTGAGCGAGACGATCTGCGAGTCGACGGTTGGATCCGCCGGCTCGTAGGGCAACTCGGTGACGATCATTGTCTTCGCCTTGTCGCCGAGGCCATCCTTGAGGCCCTTCACGTAGTCCTTACCGTAGTCGTCGTTCTGGTAGAGGATGCCGATCTTGGCATTCGGGTGGTTCTTCATGACGTACTTGGCGTAGATCTGACCCTCGGCCTGATAGGTCGGCTGCCAGCCCATGGTCCAGGGATTGCCCTTGGGGTCCCCCCACTTGGTGGCGCCGGTCGCGACGAACAGCTGCGGCACCTTCTTGGAGTTCATGTACTTCTGGATCGCGGTGTTGGACGGCGTGCCGAGCGGCTGGAACACCAGCAGCACTTCGTCGCTCTCGACCAGCTTGCGCACCTGCTCGACGGCCTTGGGCGGCGAATAGCCGTCGTCATAGGTGATGAAGTTGATCTTGCGGCCGTTGATGCCGCCCTCGGCATTCACCTTCTTGAAGTAGGCGTCGATGGTTTTGCCGATCAGGCCGTAGGCCGATGCCGGTCCGCTGTAGGGGTTGGTGTTGCCGATCTTGATTTCAGTGTCGGTCGCACCGGCGTCGTATTTCTTCTGTGCGAGCGCCGGGCTCGCGGCCGCGATCGCGAAACCTGCGATCGAAGCGAGTAGCATGCGTTTATTCACTTCCATCACTTCCTCCTTTTCATTGTCATGGCCGCCGAGGCGGCATGTTCACGCGCGTCTCGTTCAGCTTCCGATTTCCCCGCTCATGATCGGACCGAACAATTCCCAGACCTCCCCGTTGAAGCGCCGCATCTGCAACTCCTTCAGCGGGAAATAGTCCGTGGGACTCGTGTTGATCTTGATGCCGTCGAGCAGCATGTCGATCTCGAAATCTCTCAGATTGGCGGCCTGCCGCATCACGTTTTCGCGGGTAAGGTTATCGCCGCACTGTTTGAGCACCTGCACCAGCGCCTTTGCGGTGATGTAGGCGGTCACGTTGCCGGTGTCGGCCTTGTTCCCCTCGGGGAAATACTTGTCCATGAAGGCGGTCCAGTTCTTCAGGCCTGGATCGCCCTTCAGGCCGGGATCACTCGGATCCTTCTGATAGGCGGTCGACAGAATGCCCTTGGCATTCTCGAAGCCGGCCGGCTTGAGCACGGAGCCGATCGAGCTCGAGACGTTGTTGAGGATGTGGATCGGCTTCCAGCCCAGTTCGCCGACCTTCTTGATCGCTTGCGCGGCGAACTTCGGCGTCGCGATATTGACGAAAATGTCGGCGCCGGATGCCTTGAGCGCGACGACCTGAGAGTCCACCGTCGGATCGCCGGTTTCATAGGGCATCTCGGCCACGATCATCGTGGTCTTGTTGCCGAGCCCGTCCTTCAGCCCCTTCAGCACATCCTTGCCGTAGTCGTCGTTCTGGAACAGCACTGCGAGCCTGCCGGCCGGCTGATGCTGCAGGATGTACTTGGCGTAGATACGCCCTTCGCTCTGGTAGTTGGGCTGGAAACCCATGGTCCAGGGAAAGTTCTTCGGATCGCCCCACTTGGTGGCGCCGGTCGCGACGAAGATTTGCGGCACCTTCTTGGTGTTCATGTACTTCTGGATCGCCGAATTCGGCGCGGTGCCGAGCGACTGATAGATCAGCAGCACCTCATCGCCCTCGACCAGCTTGCGCGCCTGCTCGACGGTCTTCGGCGGCGAATACGCATCGTCGTAGGAAATGAACGTGATCTTGCGGCCATTGACGCCGCCCTGTTCGTTGATCATGCGGAAATAGGCGGCTTCCGCGCGGCCAATGGTGCCGTAGGCCGAAGCCGGCCCGGAATACGGCATGATGTTGCCGACCTTGATCTCGGCATCGCTCGCACCGGGATCGTATTTCTTTTGCGCCAGCGCCGGCGCCGCGACCGCGACGATACTCGCCGCAGTGGAGAGCAACACCGCACGCCTGTTCATACGCATTGCCGCCTCCTTTCCATCCTCACGGCCGCCGCAGCGGCCGCATGTGCATCAAGTCACGATCTCAGGAGCCACCGATCTCGCCGCTCAGGATAGGACCAAACGGCACAAACGACTCGCCGTTGAACCGGCCCATCTGCATCTGCTCGATCGGATAGAAGTCCGTTGCGCTGGTATTGATCATGATCCCGGGCAACGCCATCCCGGTCTCGTAGTCCTTCAGGCTCGCCGCCTGCTTCATCACGTTGGCACGCGTGAGATCGTCGCCGCATTGCTGGAGCACCTGCACCATCGTCCGCGCAATGCTGTAGCCGTAGACCGGGAAGCTCGAACTCTTGTCGCCATCGGGGTAATACTTGTCCATGAAGGCGACCCATTCCTTCATGCCGGGATCGTCCTTCCAGACCGGATCGGTCGGGTCTTTGCCGTACAATGCGGTCAGCACATCCTTCCCATTCTCAAGTCCGGCGGGCTTCATCACTGCACCGACCGAAGCGGACACGCTGTTGAGCAGGTGCGCCGGCCTCCAGCCGATCTCGGCGGCTTTCTTGATTGCCTGCGCGGCAAACTTCGGAGTCGTCACGTTGAAGAAGATGTCCGCGCCGGACGCCTTGAGATTGACCATCTGCGAATCGACGGTCGGGTCGGTCGGCTCGTAGGGCAGTTCGGCGACGATCATCACCTTGCCGGCGAGACCGTCCTTCAGCCCCTTCACGTAGTCCTTGCCGTAGTCGTCGTTCTGAAAAAGGATACCGATCTTGCCGTTCGGATGGTTCTTCAGGATGTACTGCGCGAAGATGCGTCCTTCGCTCTGGTAGTTCGGTTGCCAGCCCATCGTCCACGGAAAGTTCTTGGGATCGCCGAATTTCGTCGCGCCGGTGGCGACGAAGAGCTGCGGCACCTTCTTGGTGTTCA
>JAXDOA010000711.1:0-3097 GCA_034669125.1 Hyphomicrobiales bacterium | reverse complement strand
GGCTGCGGGCTAATCTGCATGCTGCTGGGGTGGATGGTCCTTCATTTTGTTCAAGACAAGCTTGTTCTCTCCGTGACGGGCAGTCTAATAATGCTTAGTGCTTCTTTTTTCACCGGATCGTTTATTGGCTTTATGGCCGGGACAGTGAATCGAGTCTGAAGCGCCGCGATCAACGCAAAGCGAAAAAGATCATCAGGTGGCCGCCGACAAGCTGCATGAGTCTGGCATCGTCCTGATGATGTCCGGCATTGTGAAGGTTTGCGGATGGCGGCCCCATGATGGTGGCGCGGCGCATACCGGGGCCGGCGTACGCAAACCTCCAAGGGAGGAAACCGCGGGAGGTGTGGCGAGGCTGCGCGTCAGACGCTATGGGGATTTCGGCGCTGGCGGTCTGTTGCGGAGCTGCGTTGAACGCTCGTTTGGGAAGCGATCGAGGGGGTGACGAACCCGGTCGGCTGATCGCAATAGGCAGAACCGGCGCGGCGCGGCGGAGATTGATCGACGAGGCGGTTGTCGGGGGCGGCGCGGCGGCAAGCACGGTCGTTGCTGGTCGAGAGCCTGCGAAACAGAAGTGCAGCACTGGAATGTCGCCGCGAACCTGATCTGATCATGACGTGTCGATCCTGATTATGGCGGTGGATGCCGAGGGACGGTAGCGCGGCGAAGAGCCGCGCTGGAACGTCTCGATGACGATCATGCGGCCGCCGCAGCACGGACATGGGAGGGAGAGCGGCTTGGGCTCGGCGGCTTCGGCGCAGTTGTCATTCCCGGCCTCGGGCTGTGCCGCCGATACGTCGAGCAAGCGGCGCGCCCGCACAATGTTGTCGGCGCGCGTGCCACTGGCGAGCAGGCCGTAGTGGCGGATGCGGTGGAAGCCGTGCGGCAGGACGTGGATCAGGAAGCGGCGGATGAACTCGCCGGTGGCCAGTGTCATGACCTTCTGGCGATCACGACCATCGGCACGATAGTCCTTCCATCGGAAAGCGACGCCGTTGTCGCCGACTGCGATTAGCCGGCTGTTGGCGATGGCGACGCGGTGGGTATAGCGGGACAGATAGGCCAGCACGGCTTCGGGGCCGCCGAACGGGCGCTTGGCATAGACCACCCATTCGGTTCGGCGCAGCGGCGCCAGATGCGTCGCGAACGCCTGCGGATCGGCGAGAACGGCGTGATTGCCGAAGAACTTCAGGTGGCCGGCTTTGTGGGCCGCGAGCAGCTTCTCCAGGAACAACCGGCGGAACAGACGCGAGAGTACGCGCACTGGCAGAAAGAAGCCGGAGCGGCACGCCACCCAGCGCTCGCCGTCGAGCGAGATGCCGCCGCCCGGTACGATCATGTGGATGTGCGGGTGATGGATCAGCGCCGAGCCCCAGGTATGGAGAACCGAGGTGATGCCGACGCGGGCGCCGAGGTGTTTTGGATCTGCCGCGATGGTGGTCAGGGTCTCGGCCGAGGCCTTGAACAGCAGGTCGTAGATGACGGCCTTGTTCTGGTAGGCGATGTCGGCGATGGCCGCCGGCAGTGTGAACACCACATGATAGTATGGCACCGGCAATAGATCGGCTTCGCGCGCGGCCAGCCAGTCCTTTGCCATCGCGCCCTGACACTTCGGGCAATGCCGGTTGCGGCAAGAGTTGTACGAGATCTGGATATGCGGGCAGTTCTCGCAGCGCGCGACATGCCCGCCGAGCGCGGCCGTGCGGCAGCTCTCGATCGCCGACATCACCTTCAACTGGCCGAGGCTGACATGGCCGGCATTGGCCCGGCGCCACGCCGGGCCGTGGCCGCGGAAGATGTCCGCGACCTCCAGCGATGGACGCGACAAGTGTTGCGCTTCAGGCTGGCGGTTCGGCCTGTGTCAGCGTGATGCGGTCGAGAGGGCTTATGACTTGCTGGATCGTCTTGGTAGCGACGCGCGCGTAGAGCGCCGTGGTGTCGAGCTTGGCATGACCGAGCAGGACCTGGATCACCCTGATATCGATGTTCTGTTCCAACAGGTGGGTGGCGAAGCTGTGCCGCAACGTATGCATGGACACCGGCTTACCGATCCCGGCCATATGGGCTGCGGTGTGACAGGCGCGATTGAGCTGGCGCGTCGTCATCGGCTGCACACGGTCGCGTCCTGGAAACAGCCAGCCCTGCGGTCGTGCCGCCTTCCACCAGGCGCGCAGCAGTTCGAGCAGATGCGGAGACAGCATTACGTACCGGTCTTTGCGGCCTTTGCCTTGCTCGACGCAAATGACCATGCGTTTGCTGTCGATGTCGCCGATCTTCAGCGCCACCACCTCGGAGACGCGTAATCCTGCTCCGTAGGCCACACTCAGCGCCGCTTTGTATTTGAGCCCCGGCGCCGCATCGAGCAGGCGCACCACTTCCTCCGGGCTGAGCACCACCGGCAGCTTGCGCGGTTCACGGACGAATGTCGTGCGTTCCACGAGGTCGGGTCGACCGAGCGTGACTTTGAAGAAGAACCGTAGCGTCGAGACCGTCTGGTTGACGGTGGGGACGCCAACGCCGCTCGCCGTCAGGTGAAGTTGGTAGCGCCGCACGTCTTCGGAGCTCGCCGTGTCGGGCGAGCGGCGAAGATAGGCCGTGAACTTCTTGACCCTCTGCAGGTAGTCATGTTGGGTCTTCGGCGCGAACTTCCGGATCGTCATGTCTTCGATCATGCGCCGGCGTAACGGGCTCATTGCCTGGTCGGTCATGGGGAGGCTCCTGTCTGGAGTGAGGGTTGCAACTCCTCATCTTCAGACAGGACGCGCCTCTTATCTCTCCCCACCCCGCGCACTTGGCGGCGGTGCCCTACCGCGCGAGCGGTTTAGTCCTTTGGCACTTTGAGACATGCCTCCTGCATAAGGTGACGTCCGCTTTCAGGGGTAACCCGGAAGACATTTGCTCAGACTGAGTTCTCTGGGGACGAGTTTGCGAAGGTGATTCTTCGTCTGGAACCGCTGCCGTGTGGGTAGTGGGTCAGTTCGATTGTGGCAAAGTTCCGGGCTGGAAAATCGACGGTTCGAAGCGCATATTCCCGGGATGGCGACAATTGTGCAATGCAATTGCGGCGCCGAGTACAGACGCACTGAAGAGAAGTTCTTGG
>JAXDOA010000710.1:0-5728 GCA_034669125.1 Hyphomicrobiales bacterium | reverse complement strand
CCTTCGCCAACGCCGGCGGCGTCGGAATTTCCAACGAGGTCTATCGCACGCTGATCCTGCAGCAGGCCGGCGCTGCCGGCTAATTCTGAAAGAGAGAGTTCGGACATGAACCAGCATCCGCAAGCGCAGGCGACCGCGCCGCTCCCGACCGCCGCGACGCCCGCCGAGGCGCGCAAGCTCGCCGATAATCTGATGGCGGTGATGAGCGAACTGCTCGGCGTCATCGAGCGCGAGACCGAACTGGTCCGCGTCGGCAAGCTGCGCGAGGCGATGGCGTCCGAGCCGAACAAGAAAGAACTGTCGCGCCGCTATGTCGGGTCGATCGGGCACCTCAAGGCCAGTCAGAAATACCTGACCGAGACCGCACCGGAGCTCCTGACCACGATATACCGCCATCACGACGTGTTTCGCGCCATGCTGCAGGTCAACCTGACCGTGCTGGCGACCGCGCACCCGGAGTCCGAAGGCCTCGTGCGCGGCGTCAACACCGAGATGCAGTCGCGCAATATTCCCAACACCTATACGGCGGCCGGCCGCCGCGCCACGCCGGGCCCGCGGCACATGACGCCGCTCGCGGTCAGCCGTTCGCTCTGAGGATTTTTCCGCGACGCCGGTAAACTGCCGACAATTTTCATAAAATTTCCGCAAGCCGCGCAGCGCGGCATTCAGCGTATTCTCTAACAGAACATTGAGAGCTGCAGGACATAGTTGCCTCCAGAGGAGGGTTGGGATTTGACTCGAGGGAAGCCAGGAGGCTGCCATGAGTACAGATTTCAGCATCAAGCCGGTGGGAACGCCGGCGGCTGCGCCCATGGTGCAGCCCTCGAGCGCAGCCGCTCACAAGGCGGTCGCGACCGAACTGCCCGCGCGCCAGAGCGTCACGGTAGCGGACGTCAGCGCGGGCGTGCGCAACGATGTGCAACAGCCAGGTGATCACGTGTCGCAGGCGTTTATCGATCAGGCCGCGGCGACCATCGTCTATCAGGTCGTCGACAAGCGGACCGCCGAGGTGGTGGAGCAGTATCCCGAGGAAGCGGTGCTGCGCCGCCGCGCCTATTTCCACGCGCTCGATCTGAGCAAAAGCGCGCCGGCGCGGCCTCTCGCCACCGACCGCACGGCGTAAACGCCGCTAGCTCTGGGTGGCCGCCGCAGTATCGAGATACGTCGAGCCGGTGGCGGGATCGGTGACGACGGTCTTGACCAGCGCCGTTCCGGGCTTGGCCCACGTAAACTTGGTATCGCCGATCCGGAACGAGGCGTCCTTGATCAGGACGCTGGAACTCTTGATCGTGCCGCCGCTCTCGTACTTGACCTGCGCGCGGAAGCCGCTGACGCCCGAGACCGTCAGCGTGAACTTCTTCTTGTCCGCGTAGGTTCCGGTCCAGTGGCCCTCATACAGCGCGGGATCGACCGCCACATACTTGGTCCTGGACGGGACGACCGCGCCCTGAGCCTTGTAGTTGGCCGAGATGGTGCTCCAGATGTCGGCCATATAGCCTCCAGTAAGCGGAAGGGCGCGTCAGGCCCGGCCCGACAGCCCTGCGGCCAGATTGCAGTTGATCTCGATCAGCGGTTTCAGCTTCGCCGGATCCGGGTCCATCTGCATTTCCAGCGTCTGCTTCATCACGAACACGCCGATATTGGCGATGTTCTGGCGAATTTCCATCGGCTGCGGATTCTCGTTGGTCTCGGCCGCGCTCATGAAGATCGACCACAGCCGGCGATTGAAGAGCAGAGCGTTGTGCATGTTCCGGTCCGGACCGCTCCAGTTGGCCTGGACGTCCTGCAGCTGTCGTGCCGCCTTCAGCAGGGCCTGCGCCTCGATTTCCCGAGGATGTGCCGTCGTTTGCGACGTGCGGGCGTAGGCTTGAGCGGCATGAGACATTCGTCACCTCGGCAGTGGTTCTTGCGCAGGAATCAGGCCCTTGGCCCGTCCAAGTTTTGTACGTCCATGCCTTTAAAATATGGTTAGCAAATCTTTCCGTATTTGTCCGGAAAGGGGCAAGGAGAGGCTAACCGTGAGCCTGCCGCACCGCGTTCACGCCGAGAAACGGCGGGGTTTTGCCCCGCCGTTTCGGTTTTTCGTCTTTGCCGTCCGAATCAGCGCAGCAGCTGCAGCACGCTCTGCTGAGCCTGGTTGGAGAGCGCCAGCGCGGATACCGCAATCGACTGGCGGGTCGACAGCGCCTGGCTGTTGGCCGCTTCCTCGTTAGTGTCGGCCAGCGTAAGGTTGGACGAGCCGGTCTGCAGCACGTTGATCAGGTTCTTCGAGAAGTCCTGGCGGATCTGCACGATCGACAGGTTCGAGCCGAGCGTCGACGCTTCGGTGCGCAGGGTGGTGCTGGCCGCGCTGAGCGTGGTCAGCGCCTTGTTCGCCGAGATATTGTCCAGGAAGTCGGTGCCCGAGACCAGCGTGCTCAGGCCCAGGCCGGTGGCATTGTAGGTAACGCCGGTGATATTGAGCGTGGACTTGCCGGTTTCGTTGAAAGTCAGCTTGAGAACGTCGCCGTTCAGCAGGTTGATGCCGTTGAAGGACGAATCCTGCGCGGTGGTGGTGATCTGTGCAAGGATGTTGTTGTACTGGCTGACCAGGTTGGATCGGATCGCCTGCGAGGCCGCATCGGCGATGGGAGCCGAGGGCGTTACGGCGTTGAAGGCCTTGCCGGCGCCGGCGGCCGTGCCGGTGATGGCTCCGATCGTCGACGAAGCCGCATCGTTGGTCGTGGTGATGCTGATCTTGCCGGTCGAGTTGTCAATCGAGGCCTGCAGGTTATTGGCAGCCAGGGCGGCATTAAGTTGAACCAGCGTCGAGACCTGGCTCGCGCCGGCCCCGAACGTGATGCTGGTCGCGGTGCCGCCGCCGGTGGAGGCGATCAACAGGGTATCGGTTGCAACGATGCCGGTACCCCCCAACAGGTTGGTGTCAACGGCGCCGGCGTTAGCCGCGGAGACCGCGGTTGATCTCGTCCCATAGCCGACTGTCGTCTGCAGCACCTGATTGGCGATCGACTTGGCGGTATCGACCAGCTTCTGCAGCGAGGTAAGGCCGGTGTTGGCCGCCTGCAGCACCTGCACGCCGTTGCCGATGCCATCGAGCAGATTGCTGATGTCGTTGGCGCGATTGTCGAGGCCCTGCGCCGTGAAGAAGTTGGTCGGATTGTCGAGCGCCGTGTTGACCTTCTTGCCGGTCGCGAGGCGGTTCTGAGTGGTGGCGAGCAGGTCGGCGGTGGATTGCAGGGAGAGCAGGTTCTGACGAACCGATGCCGAGAGAACAATGCCGGACATGTGTGAAAACCTTTCTAGTTTTACCTCCGTAGTTCTACTGAGTTTCCTTTAAATTAGGGTTAATGCCGACTTAAGTTGTTTGGTTAACGATTTGCTTCCTGAAGATGCGCCGGCTTCGCATGCCGCAACGCGTCGCCACGTTGCAGGCCAAAAAAGCGGCGGGGTTTCCCCCGCCGCCTTGATCTAACGAGATAGCCTGGATCAGCGCAGCAGCTGCAGCACGCTCTGCTGGGCCTGGTTGGAGAGTGACAGCGCGGACACCGCGATCGACTGGCGGGTCGACAGCGCCTGGCTGTTGGCCGCCTCCTCGTTGGTGTCGGCCAAGGTCAGGTTGGACGAACCGGTCTGCAGCACGTTGATCAGGTTCTTCGAGAAGTCCTGGCGGATCTGCACGATCGACAGGTTCGAGCCGAGCGCCGAGGCTTCGGTACGCAGCGAGGTGCTGGCCGCACTGAGCGAGGTGATCACCTTGTTCGCCGAGTTGTTGTCGAGGAAGTCGGTACCCGAGACCAGCGTGCTCAGGCCCAGGCCGGTCGCATTGTAGGTAACGCCGGTGATGCTGAGCGTGGACTTGCCGGTTTCGTTGAAGGTCAGCTTGAGAACGTCGCCGTTCAGCAGGTTGATGCCGTTGAAGGACGAATCCTGCGCCGTGGTGGTGATCTGCGCGATGATTCCGTTGTACTGGCTGACCAGATTGGCGCGAATGGCCTGCGAGGCCGCATCGGCCACCGGAGAAGATGGCGTCACAGCGTTGAAGGCCTTGCCGGCGCCGGCGGCCGTGCCGGTGATGGCTCCGACCGTCGACGAAGCCGCATCGTTGGTCGTGGTGATGCTGATCTTGCCGGTCGTGTTGTCGACCGAGGCCTGCAGGTTATTGGCAGCCAGCGCAGCATTGAGCTGGGTCAGCGTCGAGACCTGGCCCGCGCCAGTGCCGAACGTGATGCTGGTCGCGGTGCCGCCGCCGGTGGAGGCGATCAGCAGGGTATCGGTTGCAACGATGCCGGTACCACCCAACAGGTTGGTGTCAACGGCGCCGGCGTTAGCCGCGGAGACAGCCGCCGATTTTGACGTGTAGCCGACCGTCGTCTGCAGCACCTGGTTGGCGATCGACTTGGCGGTATCGACCAGCTTCTGCAGCGAGGTAAGGCCGGTGTTGGCCGCCTGCAGCACCTGCACGCCGTTGCCGATGCCATCGAGCAGGTTGCTGATGTCGCTGGCACGGTTATCGAGACCTTGGGCCGTGAAGAAGTTGGTCGGATTGTCGAGCGCCGAGTTGACCTTCTTGCCGGTGGCAAGTCGGTTCTGCGTGGTGGCGAGCAGTTCAGCGGTGGATTGCAGGGAGAGCAGGTTCTGGCGAACCGATGCCGAGAGAACAATACCGGTCATTTTTCATACCTTTCTGGTGTGAAATGGGTGTTCGTACCGTCCCAACCGTTTCTGATCGGGCGACCGGCTGACGGTGGAACCAAGCCTCTAAGAAAACATGAAGAGATGCCGCTCTGCTGGCTTTCCGGTCGGCTAAACCGGCGCCTCAGCGCGCGGTGTCGTTGCTGCGCGATCGGATAACAACTTTGATAACGCTCGACTTTCCCGCGGCACTTTCCTCGTTTACCAATCATTAACCTTAATCAGAAAGGATTGCGGCCACCTCGGCAAAAAAGCATCGGCGCGTATCTGGCGCGACCCAAAGCCGGCACTCATTCGAACGCGCGGCAAACGATCGCTCGCGCGAGGCGGCCACGGAGCACTGGCATGGCGTTAAAAGTCGAGCTCAAGCCGCACGAACGGATCATCATCGGCGCTTGCGTGGTCACCAACACCGATCAGCGTGCACGGCTGTTGATCGACGGCGACAACATTCCGATTCTGCGCGAGAAGGATATCCTGACCCCGGAGACCGCCGACACGCCGGCCAAGCTCGTCTATCTCGCCGTGCAGTTGATGTATATTTCGCCGGACCCGCAGGTCAATCACGGCACCTACTTCAATCTGGTGCGGGATATCGTCACCGCCGTGCCAAGCGCGTGGCCCATCATCGAGGGTATCAACAATTTTATCCTGAACGGCGACCTGTATCACGCGCTCAAGGAAGCAAAGAAGCTCGTCGCCTACGAAAAGAAGCTTCTGGAACATAGCCAGGCGCAACAGGCCGAACGCGAGGGCGGCACCGACGAGCAGCGATCCGCCTGAGGCGGGTGCTTACGTCGCCAGCGGCGGAGACCGCTCCAGATCGAGCACGAGGCCATCGTCGGCCGCCGTTCGCTGCGCTCCAAACTCCAGCACCGCCGAAATCAGCGCATCGATATCGCGGGTGTCGGTGCGGTGATTGACGATCGCCGCGCGTATCGCGAGTTCACCATCGAGAAGCGTGGTTGATGGCGCCACGATCCCGGACTCCTGGATGTCGATGACGATGTCGCCATTCACCTTGTTGGCATCGAAG
>JAXDOA010000709.1:0-4399 GCA_034669125.1 Hyphomicrobiales bacterium | reverse complement strand
TCATTTACGTCTTCAGAGTCGCGTCAGGCAAACTCTGGAAGCCGTATCTTTGTTCCGCAATCGACAATGTAAGCTGTTGTTTGCGCATCTTTTGTGAAGGGTCGCAAATGCACGGCTCTGGCGTCAGATATAAATCCTCCCCGCATAGAGTTCCTCACCGTCACACAACTGCTTCCTGAATTCTACGCACCCGCAACCGATTGACCGGCCAATCTTTCCTCATTTTTCCGCTGCCGCTATTTTTTGAAGTTGTTGATCGACATCCAGGAGGCGTCGATCGAGACGCTGTAAGCGGCGACGGGCCTTGTCATTGGAGAGTTGGCGTCGATACATTTCCAGAAGATGGCGTGCGGCCGCGAGTGCGTGACGTATCCCGGGGATGTCGGCGGTCGCTGCCGGGACGGCGAGTGAGGGAACGTTATAGGCCTCGGCTGTGTTCTGGCGGGCCTTATGGAACTCGCGCTGCAGGTCGGGCTGGGTGACCTTCAGATACCGAAGGGTCATCCGGATGTCCTTGTGACCCATCAGTTGCATGAGAGCGGGCAGGCTCATGCCGCAAAGGAGCATTTCCGTGGCCCAGGTGTGACGCAGGCGGTGAGGCGATAAAGGACTGGAGTCGGCGCAACCCGCGCGTTTTGCGAAGTCTGCCATCGCTTCGCGCAGCGTTTGAAACAAGGCAAACCGGCCGCCAACGCGAGGCAGGAGGAACCCTTTTGATTTTGCGAGGCGACCGGGAGAAGCCAAAGCGCGAAGTTCAAGAATACGCTCTATCAGTTTGAGTCCCTCCGAATCGAGAGGCACCAGGCGTTCGGTGTGAAGCTTTCCGATGGGAACATGCAGTGCCCACTGTTCGGGCCCGACTTGCCGCCGACAATCGAGAGGCAGGTGGATACATTCGCCAATGCGGATTCCAGTGACGCGAGTCAGCAGGAGAGCATTGGAGTACATGGTGTCTGCCCGGCGCAGTTCCTCCTGGAGTCGTCGGTCGTCTTCCGGAGACATGGCCCTGGGGAGATATTGCGGGCGTGCCGGAAAGTCTTCGCGGAGGATAAGGCCCGGCTGGACAGGATGACCCTGGAAGGCCAGGTCATCGAGCAACCGGCGAAGACAGAGCAGGCGTTGCTCGCGGGTATGGTTACCTACAGGCGGCCGTAACTCGCAAAGCCAGCGGAACCAGCCCAGCATGTGGGGATCGCGGCGGAGTTGCGAAAGCCTCCGGACCTCGGGGAATGTTTCGCGAAGATAACCGACAAAGTAGCGGGCAACATATTGGTATTTGACGACCGTGAATGGCTGCAAAGTCAGAGCAAGAGTCTGGACCTGCTTTTCGAAAATCTGTTCGAGGGTTTGTCTGGGCTGACTCATGGCATTGGCGGAGAGGTCAGGTGTGCACGGTTGGCGACGGCGCGCGCGTATTCGCGCCAGACATCCTGCGGCGCGAGCTGGACATAGAGCAGAGTGGTGTGAATCTGCGAATGCCCCATGAGGTGCTGAAGAGCGGGCAGGGAGATGCCGGCCCGCACCATGTCGGCTCCGAACGTGTGCCGAAACCGGTGTGGGTTGGCGACCGGGACCTCACTGCGCAATCGATGATGGCGGAACAGTGAGCGGAGTCCCGCCGTTGTCATTGATTGGCCACGGCGACGGCCCTTTAACGAAACAAACAGGTACGGGGAGTTGGTCAGCGGCCGTTCCAGGCGAGTGTAGTTTTGAAGCACTTCCACGATTTCGGCGGGCAGTGGCAGGATGCGTTGTTTCCTGCCCTTACCGAGGACGTGCATCTGAGCATCAGCGAGTTTCAGATCTTCGAGCTGGAGCGTCAGGATCTCACAGGAACGCAGGCCATCGAGTAACATCAGGCCTACCACGGCCAGATCGCGAAAGGTTCGGAAACTCGCCCAGAACTTAGTGACTTGCTCCGGCGACAGGGGCTGAATGACGCGCCGGGGTTGCCTGAGGCGAAGACCGAATGCAATCGTGCGATGGGGGCGGCCATAGCCGAGTGGACACCGCGTCGTATAGATGCGCTGGAAATGGGGATGGTCCCCGGGAATCTCCCGTCCCAGGTGGAATCGATACAGACAGCGAATTACAGTCAGGCGATGATTTACGGTTTGTGGTGTCGGCTGGGGATGTTGATTCAGTTGGTGCCGGACATAGTCCAGCAGTGTGGACTCGGTGATCTCAGAAAGGGACTGAGGCTGGCTCTGAAACCAGCGAGCGAAGTGAAGCAGATCATAGGCATAGGCTCGCAGCGAGCGCGGCGACAACTGGCGCATATGCTGGGCATCGAGAAAATCATTGGCCCAAGCCGTCTCCTGGCCCTGCTCATCGACCACACGATAAGGACAGGCACTGGCCTCGGCGGTCAGACGATGTGACAGGACGAGCTTCATAACTGTTTCGCCTGCTGCAAACAGTCAGTGAAGTCGGCGGCTGTGGCGCCGACAGCAAAGTAACTGTTTGGGTCGTATCCGGCTGGTAATTGCACTACATGGGCAGCGATGCCCGCAATGACAAGACGTTGCGCGAGTTGATGAGCGGCATGTTGCCCAGCCTGATTTTCATCCTGATCAAAGACGATAAAGACCTGACGATCCGGCCGTTCGCAGAGCTGCGAGAACTGCGGGGAGGTGAGATGTGTGCCGAGGGCGCAGGTGGTATTGCGAAAGCCGGCCTGCCACAGCAGAGCCAGGTCGAACAGACCCTCTGCCACGATTATGGCGGAGAAGTGCCGGACCGACTCCCAGGCGAAGAGGCCGCCTTTGGGTCTGGGCAGCAAGCGATGCGGGAAGGCGGTGCCGATGCTGCGCCCGTAGAAGTTGACGATCTCGCCACGTTCACGGCAGGGAAAGATGACACGCCGGCAGAAGGCGTCGTGACCCTGGCTGTCGATCAGGCCCGCCTGCAGCAACTGATCGAACGAATAACCCATCGCAGCCAGATGGCGTCTTAAGTTTCCGCCGGGTGCATAACCGATGCCGAGCTCTTCGATCAGCGCAGCATCCCGTAGTCCGCGCTTTTGCAGATATAGCGCCGCCGCCGGACAGCGATGGAGCTGAAGCTGATAGAAAGCAGCGGTTTGGTTCAGTAACGGGGCAAGGGAAGCAGATGCCAGGCAGTGCTCAAGATGGGCCACACTCTCGCGGAAAGGCAGATCGAGGAAGAGTTGGACAAAACGGATCAGATCGCCGCCGCGGCCACATCCATGGCAGTAGAACAGATTCTTCCGGGCATTGACGTAAAAGGAAGGACGGGCATCCCGATGCAGGGGACACAACCCTGCAAATTCCTGCGAGATGCCGGTGGAACGAGCAGTCCAGTTGTGCTGCTGCAGGTACTCCAGCAGCGGGATGCAATGTTTGAGCCGTTCCAGATCCATGCCCATGGTTCGTTTTTCCACCTCCAGCCTGAGAGTAAGGAAAGAGGAGCCACAGTCCCAGGCAAGGATGGTGGGCGGTTCAGATTTTTCAAAGCCGCAGGGGCCAGAACCGGGTGAGAAACGAGAAGACGTTTTGCCATCGCAACGTCAGCGAGTCATGCGTGAGGGTTTCTGCCCTGCTGAGCCGCATGCTTACTTCGCGCATCATGCCGCGCAGGAACGAAAACGGCGGCCGCGAGGAATCCAGAGTTCGAAACCATCGCCGCAAAGTGGATGGATCAGCAATGCGATCAGGATCTTTCACTTCGGGCGCGGCGGTTTCCCATGTGTAACCTTCCAGAAAATACCGTCGCAGCGCCTGACTGCGGGCGATGAGGCTGTAGTGGCTGTAAGGCAGAGAGAACGGCGGCAGGAAGGTGAAGGTTTTCGCGCACAGATTGCAGCGGCCCCGGCGGATCTGAATCCAGTCGTGATCTTCGTCGTGGGCTTGTTTCCGCCGGCGCCCATGGCCGACGATCGATTCGCGCAGACACACCGGACACAAGCGAAGAATCGGTCCTCCGCCACCCTCTGCCCAGTCGGCTTCGAGGTTGCACTGGGCGGTCGAAAGTGCGATAAACAGTATCGTGACCGTGGGGGCTCCGCTGGTCACGTTGACCTTGCCAGGATTCGAACGCGCAGGCGGGGCCTTCACCTCCCGAAGAAAATCCCGACTGGAAAAGAATATCGCGGTTCCGACCAAACAGCCTCGTTCGCCGAAGTTGGCCGGTTAATCGCCGAAAGCTCACCTTACTGATGCGGCTGCCTGTATGTTGCCCGCGGGCGCCTTTCCCAGCCGCACTTTGCCCGTGAATCCGCCGAATGCCGCGGTATCACGAACCCAGTCCGCGGGGAACGACGCGGGCGCGTTGCTAACGAGTAATCTGCCCTGTGTCCGCAGAACAGCGCCGGCGTGAAAGTCACCGTGAAGCAATATCAAAACAGAGATTGCTGAAATTGAAAAAGGACGTGTCGAAA
>JAXDOA010000708.1:0-2951 GCA_034669125.1 Hyphomicrobiales bacterium | reverse complement strand
AGGCCGCGATCGGCGCGTAGTTGGAGGCGTCCTGCCCGTAGTCGCCGTACGGGACGCGAAGCTCAGCGGCCGGAACGTGGGTAGGACCGCCGCGAGCCGGTCCCGGGCAGCGAGGATGTCGCCGCTGACGCGGCGCTGGAAGTCGGTCATCAGCGCGCCGCCGGCGGCCGGCGTCATTGCGTGCTGAGGCTGGCGACGAGGTTGACGGTCGTGGCGAGGATGCCGGCACCGAAGAGGTAGGACAGGAGGGCCTGACCGAGCGCCGTCCGCCGGAACGCCTGGTTCTGAAGATCGGTGTCGGAGACCTGGAACGTCATGCCGAGCGTGAACGACAGGTAGGCGAAGTCGCTGTAGCGCGGCGGCTCGTCCTGGTTGAAGCTCACGCCGGCGTCGACGTCGCCGTAGTAGTAGAGCCACGCGTAGCGCTGCGTGTAGACGGTGTGGACGACGACCCAGGACGCCACCACGGAGACGAGGCCGAGCGCGACCCGGATGTCCTGCGCGGAGCCGTGCAGACGGGAGGCGTTGACGAGCACGACGCCCACCGCGGCGAGGCTCGCCACGGCGGCCGTGAGCAGCAGCAGGTCCGCCGCTGCGCGCGTCGGGTCCTGGCGCTCGGCGAGGCGCTCGGTCGCCTCGAAATCCAGTGGCCAGACGGCCACCCACACGCCCATCGTGTAGACGACGGCCCCCACGTCCCAGCCCAGCAAGACGCTGAGCCCCCGGAGGCCGACTGCCCATACCGCGCCCCCGGCGACGATGCCGCACAGCAGCCCCGCGGCCACCTTGGTGCGGGCGTTGACACGCCGGAGCACCGTCGCGATCCACGACGCCCGCATGGTGTCCAGTGTGCCCACGAAGCACGGGGCCCAGCACGGCGGGCCGGCACGCTCCCGCACCCGCCTCGCCGCCGTCGCACCGGTCCCTTGGCGTTGGGTTGCCGGCGCAGCGCGCCGACAGGCCTCATGCGGAGGGCCTTCGCCACGATGGAGCCACGGCGCCCCGAAGTTCTGACGGTCTGCGCATCGGCGCGCCGCGCGCTCTTGCGGTATCAGTGTCGAGCCCCCTACGTCACGACCGGGGCCGAAGCGGTTGCGTCGCGCGTCGAGAGATCAAGGATCCAAGGAGAGCAACATGGCTGACTACGCGGTGGTGGACCCGGCAACGGGCGAGACGATCAAGGAGTACCCGACGATCAGCGACGAGCAGCTGGACGCGGCGATCGGCCGCGCCCACGCGGCGCACGACGGGTGGGGCCGGGTGAAGACCGTGGAGGAGCGCGCGGCGTTGATCCGCCGCGTGGGGGAGCTGCACACCGAGCGTCGTCAGCAGCTGGGCGAGATCATCTCCCGGGAGATGGGCAAGCCGATCGAGCAGGCGGTCGGCGAGGTCGACTTCAGCGCCGCGATCTACGAGTACTACGCCGACCATGCGGCCGCGCTGCTGGCCGATGAGCCGATCGACCTGCTCGAGGGCGACGGCTCGGCCTTCATCCGCCGCAGCTCGCTCGGCGTCCTGCTGGGGATCATGCCGTGGAACTACCCCTACTACCAGGTGGCGCGCTTCGCCGGCCCGAACTTGGTGATCGGCAACACGATCCTGCTCAAGCACGCGCCGCAGTGCCCCGAGTCGGCAGAGGCGATCGAGCAGATCTACCACGACGCCGGCCTGCCGGCCGACGCCTACATCAACATCTACGCCACCAACGACCAGATCGCGACCGTCATCGCCGACCCGCGCGTCCAAGGCGTGTCGCTCACCGGCTCCGGCCGCGCGGGCGCCGCGGTGGCCGAGATCGCCGGGCGCAACCTCAAGAAGGTCGTGCTCGAGCTCGGTGGCTCCGACCCTTTCCTCGTCCTCGGCACCGACGACCTCGACGCCGTCGTCGAGGCCGCGGTCGGCGGGCGCCTGGAGAACGGTGGGCAGGCGTGCAACGCCGCCAAGCGCTTCATCGTGGTCGACGAGCTCTACGAGCCGTTCCTGGACAAGTTCACCGCGGCGCTGACGAAGGTCGAGCCCGGTGACCCGAGCTCGCCCGACACCGTGCTGGGCCCGCTGTCCTCGGAGGCGGCGACCGACCGCCTGGAGGACCAGGTCAAGCGCGCGACCGACCAGGGTGCGACGCTCGCGGCGGGCGGCGGCCGGGAGGGCAACTTCTTCAAGACGACCGTGCTGACCGACATCACCGCCGACAACGACGCCTACACCGAGGAGTTCTTCGGGCCCGTCGCCTCGGTCTACCGGGCCGGCTCCGAGGACGAGGCGATCACGCTCGCCAACGACACGCCCTTCGGGCTCGGCTCGTACGTGTTCACCAACGACTCCGAGCAGGCGCTGCGCGTCGCCGACCGGATCGAGGCGGGCATGGTGTTCATCAACGCCGTCGGCGCCGAAGGCGTCGAGCTGCCCTTCGGCGGCGTCAAGAACTCGGGGTTCGGCCGCGAGCTCGGCCGCTTCGGCGCCGACGAGTTCGTCAACAAGAAGCTCATCCGCGTCGCGGGCTGAGGGCGGCCCACTTCGAGCGCGGCCGAGGCACCGCCTCTGCGCCGGCTGCCGCTGGGCCCCGGGAGAACCGGGGCTCAGTGGCGGCCCGCCCGCCGGGTCAGGGTCAACCCATCCCCGCCGTGTTGGCGCGTTGACGCTCCTGTGGCGTGCGGCGGTTGACGGCGTCGCGCTCGTCGTCGGTCACCATTGGGTCATCGGCCGACCGCCAGACAACGCGCTCGGGTGGGTGCGGCGAGGCGTCGTCGTCAGCGCCGTGCTCGCGGCACTCGTCCTGCTCGGTTGCGCGGCCGGGGACCCGCCGACCCCGACGCGCGCCGTTGCCCCGGCACCGTGTGGCAGCCCGGCGGCCGGCGATCACCTGATCGAGGGCTCGTGGGTCCACGTCCCGCCCGGAGCGCCGGCCGGGACGGCGCTCGTCGTGCTGTTTCACGGGGTCAGCGACCGGG
>JAXDOA010000707.1:0-2820 GCA_034669125.1 Hyphomicrobiales bacterium | reverse complement strand
GTCCGCCGAACCCGAAGTCTCGCAGCCCACACTGGCGCTGCCGAGGCCACAGCCGTGATCGCCAGCCCATCGATCGGGAAAGCAGGCGGAGATGCAACGATCTTCGCGATTTCGACTTTGCGCTCAGCGATTGACCTGGCCGCAATAGCCGGTATTTGGTGCAGGTTGACGAACGGAATTTTTGATCGTTACCGGCCCGAACTGCACTATATGCGCGGCCCAGGCCCCAAATGGCATGAGAAACACGCACGCGCCCAACGCAAGGCGTCATCGCCGCGATAGCATTGCGTCTTCGCGGATGTCCGTTCCGCACAACTCAATCCCCGAAACGGGCAGACCCAATCTCAAATCACCAGCAGGGCGTGTTCGATCGCGGCGCAAAGAAAAGCCGCCCTGCGAAGGGCGGCAGTGTGGCCATAAATCTGGGGAGAGGAACCAGAGCTGGCCGCTAGGCGGCACGCTTCAACGTGCTCGCATGTGAGGCGAAGGCCTCGTCGGCGCACCCGGTCGCGTAACAGTAGAGCCGGTCGTCGGGCGCGAGGATTGCCTCAGCACCGCCGTCGCGGACCACAAAGGGTTTGCCGCAGCCCCAGCAGGTCCTTGAGCTGCCGTTGGCGAGAAATGGGATGATCTTTCGCATGTCACAGCCCCGTCTGAATGATGAGGCCGACAACGGCCACGATCAGTGTGATGCCGACCATCGGCGTTACATCGAGTTCGGGCGTCCGGTAGTCGCCCAAGCGAAACGCCGCGTGCAACTGCCACATGGTCTCTCTCCTTGATGCTGCGGAGATCATGCGCCTCGCTTGCACACGCTTCCATCAGACCAACGGGCATCTCGCTCATACCTTGGTTTGGGTGAAATGCTCTTTGCGGTCAGGCGGTTGGCGGACAGCCGGCGGATTCTGCTATACCATGATGCCGAAACACGACGTGTTCGCCGGCCTATGCGCCATAGCGGCGAACACGCGTGCGGGCACCTTGTTGAGCGGACCGGGCAGCCGACGTGAAGAACGAATTGCACTCAGTCGTGTTTGTCGTCGACGACGACGAATCCATCAGGGTTGCGCTCACCAACCTGTTTCGCTCAATGAATCTGGCCGCCACCGTGTTCGCTTCGGCGCCTGAATTTCTGCAAGCCAAGCTTCCGGAGATTCCAAGTTGCCTCGTGCTCGACATCAGGCTTCCGGGCGTCAGCGGTCTGGAGTTTCAGGACGTTCTGGCCAAGGCCGGCATTCACATTCCGATCGTGTTCATGACCGGACACGGTGACATCCCGATGTCGGTGAAGGCGATGAAGGCCGGCGCCGTCGATTTCCTGACCAAGCCGTTCCGCGACCAGGACATGCTCGACGCCGTGACCCGCGCGCTCGAACGTGACCGCATGCGGCGCGAAAGCGAGCGGACGACCGCCAACTTGCGCACCGTGTTCGAGACACTGACGCGGCGTGAGCGCGAGGTGATGGGCCTGGTGACCTCCGGCCTGATGAACAAGCAGATCGCCGGCAAGCTGAACGTCAGCGAAATCACCGTGAAAATCCATCGCGGGCACGTCATGAGGAAGATGGGCGCACGGTCCCTGGCTGACCTGGTCAGAATGGCTGAGGCGCTGGGGATCAGCGCGGCGAGCGCCTGATCGGCTGTGCGCCCACGTTCGCATCCGCAAAAATACTCGAAACCTATGTATGATTTCCAAGCCGGCGTTGAGAACACAATCTGAGGGCAAGGCGATTCAGGGGCAGGCGGCCGTTTGAGTCCGCCAAGGATTAGTATTGTGCCGGCAATTCCCGTGATTTCGATCATCGATGACGATCCGTCAGTTCGCGCCGCGACCTCCAATTTGTTGAGGTCGTTCGGCTACGCGGTTCATACCTTCGATTCGGCGGAGGCATTTCTGCAATCGCCGCAGCTTGCCGAGACATCGTGCGCGATCGTGGACATCCGGATGCCGACCATGAGCGGGCTGGAGATGCAAGCGCACCTGCGCGCACAGGGCAACGGCGTGCCGCTGATCTTCATCACCGCCCTGCCCGATGCGAGCACGCGCACGCGTGCATTCGCCGGAGGGGCAAGCGGATTTCTGACCAAGCCCTTCCACAAGGATAGCTTGATCAACTGCATCGATAGCGCGTTGGGCCGGTAGCACAGTCAGGGCACTTGCGGCTGGATGCTGCGCTGTTCGCGCGCTGATCCTGTTCGCTCATATGCCGGAGAAAAAAAGGCCGGCGGCTCGGGGCCGCCGGCCAGGCGCAGCATCGTGGCAAAGCCGCCCGGGGGAGAAGCGGCTTTGCGGTTTCCATCGAGGCGCGGGCGGGGGACGAACCGGACCTCGGCAGTGACGCTGACGCATCGTGGAATGGAAACGAGAACAAAAGGCCATTCCAGCGACACACCACAACATACGAACTCGCGCCGCGGCGCGCTCCGCCGCGATTGCCCGGCTTTGCCTCCTCTTGCGCCGAACCGCCCGCGCTGCTGCGGCAAATCAAAGCCGATGCATCGAGCGGTTCTCGCAACAGCGAGGAAATCGGCGCAACCCCGGCAAAGAATCATCCGCTCCACCCACCATTTGAGAACGCATCGGTCGATCGAATGCCGAGCAACTCGCTCAGCGGAGAAACAGGATGACGATGCAGAGAACCATTGCGCTCATGGGGTTACTGGCCCTTGCGCTCGTCAAGGTGCCGTCGGCCGTGGCGGCAGCCGGCTCCGTCCCGACATTCGATACCCGCCCGACCTGCGCCGGCGCCGCGATGGAAATCTCGGTGACGCGGACGGTCGAGCGTTGCCAGGAGAGCGAGCAGCAGGCGCGCGATTCTC
>JAXDOA010000706.1:0-3386 GCA_034669125.1 Hyphomicrobiales bacterium | reverse complement strand
CGTCCAGAGGCAGAACGTATTCGCCTTCCGAAACTCCGAGTGTCGCGTTAAAGCTCTCGGCCGTGTTTGCTCCGGCATGAGCGATCCGCAGCCTGCGGGCATCCAATCCCCGCTCCGCCAGAGCCGTGCCAATCTCGTGACGAAGATTGGGCGGCGCGGCAACGATCAATTCCCACGACGGATAGATTTGCTGCGATAGGCTACGTACCAGCCAGTCAAGCGAAGACGCATCGGCGGACGACATAACAACAAGGATCGACACCAGCGGCCGGCGAGACAGCGATGCCAACCGCTCCCGGTGACGCGCCTGGTCGCGCTCCGGTGCCTCATCGAAAAGTCGAATCCATGTCTCGTACGGCGCCTCCCCTGCCGCCGCGGCGGAGCCGTGTGACAGCGCGATCGAACTCCCGCGCGCGAGCCGCCAGAGATAGTTCACGCCCGAGGCGACGACGCCGATTCCGTCGCGGCGCACGATCTCGTGGCCGCGACGGGCCGCAGCCGTCAACTGGCCAACCCAGCCGACGCGCTCGAAACGAGATCGTGTTGGTTCTGTCAGCCCCCCGGAGCCGTTCACGATCAACGTCAGTTCGTTCAGCGCACCTTCAAAACGCAGATGCGTGAGGAAATGATTGCGCGCGATCAGCGGCAGGCGCTGCCACAGCACGCGATCATTCGCGAACACGAACCGAGCAAGCACCTCGACCAGACCTTCGGGCGAAAATTGCAGTTCGATCTGATACCAGGCGCTTGGGATCGTTTCGTCGGTCTCAAATACGATCCGCAGGCCGGGATCGGGGTGCATGACGCGCACGGGGACGCCCTCGCCTGCCCGCACCTCTTGCGAGGATACGAGGCGAAGTCCCTGCGGTACGGGGAATTTCGATCCGTCCAGCACCAGACACCCTTTGATCGGCCCGGACAGGGATTACCCGAACCCGGTTCATGACGCCAATTCGGGATTCCGGCGGCGCCCAAGTGACTTGCCGGCATTCTGTGCTAGAGCAGCCACACTGTTGGGAACCTGAGCGACTGGAATGGACCGTCCCTCCGTCCATGTGGTGATCGTCAACTGGAATTCGGGTGCACAGCTCAGGGAGTGCCTGCAATCGTTTGATTCCATTGCGAATGACGATGTGACGGTGGCGCGCGTAACCGTCGTGGACAATGCTTCCGGTGATGGCTCGTGCGACGGACTTCACGCGACGCTCCTGCCCTTGCAGGTCATCCGCAACACCGACAATCGCGGCTTTGCTGCCGCATGCAATCAGGGCGCGGCGGGCTCGGATGCCGATTGTCTGCTATTTCTCAATCCCGACACGCGGCTGATGCCCGGGAGCCTCGCGCGGCCCGCGCGGTATCTGCAATCGCATGACAAGGTCGGCATCGTCGGAATTCAACTCGTTGATTCAACGGGCCATGTCGCACACAACACGTCACGCAATCCGACTGCATGGTCGATGACCGGCAACAGCCTCGGCCTCGACCGGTTGATGCCCTCCGTCTTTCCGCCGCATTTCGTAAGTGACTGGGCCCATGACGAGACGCGTGCGGTCGATCAGGTGATGGGAGCGTTCTTCCTGGTTCGTCGGAGCGTGTTCGAGCTGCTCGGCGGGTTCGACGAGACATTTTTCGTCTACTACGAGGACCTCGATTTCGCGGTCCGGGCGCGCCAACGCGGCTACGGCAGTGTGTATCTGGCGGATGCACGGGCCTTCCATCGCGGACAAGGCACGACGGAAAACGCAGCCGAGCGGCGCACGTTCTATTTCTATCGGAGCCAAATGCGCTACGCCCGCAAACATTTCACCGCCACAGCCGCACTTGCCGTCGCAGCGACCGTTCTCGTCGTCACTCCAATCCTGCGAATTCTAACATTGAAAAGCTCACCGGGTGAGACGCTGTCAGCATTCGGCAGCTTATGGCGGGAACTACCGACGATCTGGGGCGGACGACGGAGCTTGTGACCACATCATGACAGCGGCAATCGTTTGCTCCTTGCCTGCTGCATCAGCTGTGTGGTGAGCAGAACCGCCGCACCCACCACCGGGATCACGAGCAGCCTTGCCATGTGATAGGGGTGCACTGCGGTGTGGTTGAGGAAAACCACGCACCACGCGAGCAAGGCACCGATACCAAGCCAGCACGCGACCAAGATCGGGCCAGTCGAGGTCCAGAGCGAGTGTCTCATTCGAAATGTTTGCACGGCGAACAGAGTGAGCGAGGCGAGGACAAGGCCGGTGCCAATGTTCGGCGAGCCGAGTGCAATCAGCCCGCTCCAACGGCGATAGACCGACAGCAAATACGGAAGGGAAAGACTCACACCTGTGGCAGCCGGTACTTCGCCGTACATGCGATACAGCAGGAAAAACAAGAATGAGTCTTGATCCTCAATAAACATGACCGTGAAGACTTTCTTGATTGCAAAGCAGACGATCACCGCAATGCAAAAGCATGCCCAAATCTGAATAAGCTTGGCGAAGTATGAGCGCCAGTCACCTGCAAATCCCAGCGCAAGCAGCAACGGCAACATCGCAAGCGCAAATGGAATCTGACCGGTGAGGGCTTCAAAAATCGCGGTCAAGCTTCCGTAGCTTGCGGCGTAGAGGGCAAGCCTGACAGGCCGCATGTTCGCAAGCGGCAGAATCAAACTGATCAAAATAAAGATGAAATGGATAAAGTCGGGCGGCGCAAAGACCAGCATCGCATCGAAAAATTGAACGCCATAAAGCAGGGCGAGGCACGCCGCGATGACCACATATCCCGCCGCCATGCGGCGAGTAGCATCGTCGGCGTTCCGATTGCGAAGAATCCGCAGCGCCGCAAAAGCCAGCGCGCCCAGAAGAGCAAAGGCAATGCCCCGCATCACGTCAGCCGCCGCGCCGAGGGGCATGATCGACAGCATGGCGCGTGCAAAAACACGAGCGCCCATGATGTAGCGGTCGATTGAAACGAACTGGACGTCCCCATAGCCCGGCCCCAATTCCGGAACGGCGCGCGCGAAGGCCTGGCAATCGAGCGTCTCTGGAACCCGCGAGTCGCGCCAGGATGGATTGACGGCCGGGATCCGGTTGCTCATCGCATCGACAAGGCGTCCGACCGAAGGTGCAATCATCATGGCGCTCAGCCCGCAATCGAGCGTATGGCGCGGCCAGACAATGCCACCAAACGGTCCATAGCCGAATCGCGCGTTGTAGGTGCCGTCAACGATTGCCGCAACGATGTGACGGCGAATGGTCTGCTGATCTTGGGGGATCCATAGCGCGGCTGCGACGAACAGCGCGAAGAAGCATGCGGCCGTCCCAACGCTGACGACCGCTCCGCGGACGAGATCTGAGAATCTCAACATCGGGAGTCTCGACAATTTCATGTTGCGTTACGATCGAGTC
>JAXDOA010000705.1:0-3007 GCA_034669125.1 Hyphomicrobiales bacterium | reverse complement strand
CAGACCCGGCCGGCACAGGATCGCGAGCACGATCAGCGCGGGATATTCGATCACCGAGGAAAAGATGTTCGGCGCAATCAGCCCGGCGAAGATGCCGCCGATCACGCCGCCGGCCGACATCCACATGTAGAACGCAGTCAGGTGCTGCGGGGCCGGCCGGCTGCGGCTCAGTTCGCCGTGACACACCATCGTGATGACGAAGAACGCCACCACGTTGAGTACGAGAATCCAAAGCGGGTACTTGCGGATCTCGAATATCATCACGCCGGCGAGCGCGACGATGAACACCGGCTCGATTGCCACCATCCAGGAATGCGGCAGCAGCGGGCGCGTCGAGAACACGATCACGAAGGTGACGAGATAGAGCGCGAGCGGGATCACCCACATGAAGGGCGCGGCCGCGATATCGGTCGAGATGTGCGAGGTGACCGAAATCAGCAGCGCGGACGGGACGGCGGCGAGCACGACCCAGCGCGCGGCGTCACGCCAGGCCGGGGCCGGTTCGGATGACGCCGCGGTTTTCGGTGCGTCGGCCGGGCGCGGGGAACCCAGCATTAGCACGCCGCACCATGCGATCAGTGCGATCAGCACGACAAACAGAACGGCCCAGCCCCATCGCTGCTGGCCGAGACTGGTCAGCGGCTCCATCACGAACGGATAGGAGAGCAGCGCAAGAAAGCTGCCGACGTTGCTTGCCGCATAGAGGAAGTATGGATTCGCCGCCGCCGGGTGGTCGGTGCGGGCGAACCAGGCTTGCAACAGCGGGCCGTTCGCGGAAAGCGCGAAGAAGGGCAACCCGATCGATACGGTGAACAGCCCGAGCAACCAGATCGCGGCGGTCGCGTCGGCGGGCGGGCGGCTCCACCATCCGGCGATGGCGAGCGGCAGAAACAAAGTCGCCACGCCCATCACCACGAGATGCACGATCATCGAGCGCCGGCCCGGCAGATAGCTGGTCAGCGCGTGCGCGTAGGCGTAGCCGGCGAGCAGCACCGCCTGGAAGAACACCATCGCGACCGACCACACCGAGGGCGTGCCGCCAAGCCGCGGCAGCACCATCTTGGTGAACATCGGCTGCACGGCGAACAGCAGCGCTGCCGACAGGAAGATTGCCGCCGCATAGACGCGCAACAACTGGGTCGAATTGCTCGCCGGCATGCTGGTTCCGCTGACACGCCACGGTCATGCGGCGGTCGCGGCACTATCCGGATTGCCGGCGGATTTGCAAGCAAACTCAGCCGTAGCCCGCATGAGCGCAGCGACATGCGGGGACGATTTCCAGATGGGCGCGATCCCGGATTTCGCTTCGCTCATCCGGGCTACAGGAGGCTTACTCCAGGCCAATCGTCGTCAAATCCTGGAACCAGTGCTGCGCCTGCACGAATTTCTTGATCTTCGGCGACAGCACATGCGGGTTGGTATCGTGCACGGCCCACACCAGAACCGCGTCATCAACAATCAGCTCGTGGGCCTTGGCCATCAACTCGTCCTGCTTCTTCACATCGAAGGTGCGCTTGGCCTCGTCGATTACGGCATCGACTTTCGGATTGGAGTAAAAGCCCCAGTTCACGCCGACCGGCGAAGCCTGCCCGGAATGGAAGAACCGCACGATGGCATAGAGCGGATCGGACGTGACGTAGGCGATGTTGTTCGAGGTGAGCCCCAGGTTCATCTCGTCCTTCGCACCCTTGCGCCAGTGCGTGTAGAGCGTCTCGAGCTCGACCACCTTGAATTCGACTTCGATGCCGACATCCTTGAAATTCTGCTGGATGTATTCGTTCATCGGGAGCGAGAGCATCTGGCCGGTGCCGCCCGAGGCGATGACGAACGTGGTCTTCAGGGGCTTGGCCTTGGAGTAACCCGCTTCTTCCACCAGCTTCTTCGCCGCCGCCGGATCGTACTTGATGTCGAAGGTCGGCTTGCCGAACCACGGGCTCTGCGGATCGACCTGGCCCTTCGCCGGCATCGCGAGACCGTTCATCAGCGCGACCAGACCGTCGCGATCGATTGCAAGGTTCGCGGCCTTGCGGAGGCGCACATCGGTCCATGGCGAGCCCGGCAGTACGCTGAGATGATAGTTCCAGACATGCGGCGTGACATTGGTGACGATCTTCATGCCGGCCGCCTTGAGCTGGGGCACGGCATCGGGTGCGGGCGTCTCGATCAGATCGACCTGACCCGACAACAGCGCATTGGTGCGATTGAGCGCTTCCGGGATCGGGATCAGGATCATCCGGTCCACTTTCGGCAGGCGCTTCTTGTCCCAGTAGTCGGCGTTCTTCACGAGTTCGGCGCGCTCGCGCGGCACGAACTTGTCGAGCTTGAACGGGCCCGTGCCCGAGGGCGCCATCGCAAACTTGTCCCAGTCCTTGCCGACCTTCTCGTATTGCGCCGGACTGGAGATCAGGAACCAGAGCATCTGGTAGGGGAAGATCGAGTCGACTTCCTTGGTTGTGATCTCGACCGTCATGTCGTCGAGCTTCTTCCAGCTCGCGACCGAGGGAAGCCGCGTGCGCACCTGCGCGGCCTGGCGCTTGTCGAAGTACGGCGCTTTTTCGTCCAGCACCTTGTCGAGATTCCACACCACGGCATCGGCGTTGAACGCGCTGCCGTCATGGAATTTCACGCCCTCGCGGAGCTTGAAGCGCCACTTCTTCTGGTCCGCCGGATCGACCGACCATTCGGTGGCGAGGCCGGGGATCAGCTTGCCGGCGCGATCGGCGACATCCATTTCCCAGGCAACCAGCGGGTCATAAATGGTGTAGCCGGTGAACTGGTAGGCCCCTGCCCCACGGTCCGGCTGGCCGGTGGTCTGCGGAATGTCGGCAAGCGAGATGCCGTAACGGATGACGCTTTCGGCGCATGCCGGTCCGGCCGAAATCAGCATGGCGGCAATCAAAGGAATGACGCGCTTCATTGAAGGTCCTCGCAATTGGGAGATGATGTCCCGGATGCGAGCAAACTTGATGCCATCGCGATTTGCCGGTTTGCAGACCAGGTGCGGCTC
>JAXDOA010000704.1:0-4472 GCA_034669125.1 Hyphomicrobiales bacterium | reverse complement strand
GGTCATGATCTGGCCCCAGTTGAACACGTCGCCCTTGATCAGCGAGGTGATGATGCCGACCGGCAGGACAAGCTGGTCCTGCGAGGTCGTGAGCGCCAGCGGATAGAGGAACTGGGCCCAGCTGACCGTGAAGGCGAAGATCGTGGCGGCGATGATTCCGGGCAGCGCGACCGGAATGAAAACGCGAAACAGGATCTGCCGGTAGTTCGCGCCATCCATCAGCGCGGCTTCGTCGAGTTCCTTCGGGATCGAGGCGAAGTAGCCGATCATGATCCAGGTGCAAAACGGCACGGTGAGCGTCGGATAGACGATCAGCAGCACGTACCACTTGTTGAGGAGCTGGATGCCGGTCCACTCGTCGAACACCGCGAACATCTTGAACAGCGGAATGAACAGCAGCGTGTCGGGAATGAGATAAGTGAGGAACACGCCGGTCGCGAGCGTCGCCGAACCCCAGAATTTCATGCGCGCGAGCGCGAAAGCCGCCGGAATGCTGATCATCATCGTGATGGTCACGACAAAGATCGATACCATCGCGGAGTTGCGGAAGAAGATCTGATATTGGTTCGAGGTCAGCAATTCGACGTAGTTGCTGAGCGTCGGATTGAACACCCACCAGGGATTGGTTGCCGCCGAGATCTCCGCGCTCGTCTTGAGCGAGGTGATCAGCATGTAGATCGGCGGCATCAGGAAGAAGATCGCGAACAGCACAAGGAAGAAATACGACCAGCGCAGCGCCCAGCGCCGGTCGCGGCTCATGCTGCCGTAGCGCGGGCGCGTCGGCGCCCCGTGATCGATGGCAACGTTTGTGGCGGTCATGCGGATTCATTCCCCCGGCGGTGGATATCGCGCAGGATGAAAATCGCGCCGAACGCGAGGATCGGGAACATGAACAGCGAGACCGTTGCGCCGAGTGGGATATCGCCGCCCTGAATGCCCATCCAGAACGCCCAGGTGGCAAACACATGGGTCTGGTCGACCGGCCCGCCCTGGGTGAGGATCTTTACGATATCGAAGTTGGCGAAGGTGACGATCAGCGAAAACAGCACCGTGATGGCGATGATGTTGCGCATCATCGGCAGCGTGACGAACCAGATGCGCTGCCACCAGTTTGCGCCGTCGATTGCGGCCGCCTCATAGAGCTGTTCGGGCACCGATTTGAGGGCCGCCAGATACATGATCAGGAAGAACGGCGCGCCGTACCACACGTTTACCAGGATCACCGAGAAGCGCGCCCAGTAGGCGTCGCCGGTCCACGCGACCGGCCCGATCCCGAACAGCGCCAGAACCCAGTTGAACGCGCTATAGGACGGATCGAACAGCCACAGCCAGGCGAGCGTGCTCATCGCGGGCGGGATCACCCACGGCACCAGCAGCATGCCGCGCCACTTGCGCTGGCCCTTGCCCGGGATGTTGTGCACGAAATGCGCGACGATGAAGCCGATCAGCGCCTTGAAGATCACCGCCGTGATGGCGAAGATGCAGGACTGCTTCACCACCATCCAGAACGTTTCGCGCTTGAACAGAAAGGTGAAGTTGGAGAGCCCGACGAAGCGCTCCATCGATTTGTTGAGCGTCGCAAGATGCAGCGAGTAGAGCGCCGGATAGAGCACCATGCAGCCAAGCAGCACGATCAACGGCGACGCCATCAGGAATGCTTTGGTCGATCTGCGTTCCATGACCCGGCGCAAGCCGGATTTCCTGCGCGCACCGTTCAGCGTTCGGGCATCACGGATAACTGCGTCGACCATCGCGTCCCTCATGAAAAGGCCCGGCAGCTAGCTGCTGCTCTATCGCCCCGTCCTGTTTGATGGCAGCGGGCGCGCATCGCTGCGCGCCCGCGAGATTTCGCCTCCGCGGCGTTAAGTCCGCATGAAGCCTTCGACCTCGCTCTCGGCCCAAGCGAGAGTCTTTTCCATCGTCTCGCCCTGCATGTGCTTGACGATCATCTTGGTCTGGATCGCCTGCGTGTAGATCTGATGGGCGATCTTGGGCGGTGCCGGCGCGGCCGCCACCGAGAGGGTCTGATGATTGTGCGGATTGGCGTAGTGGTAAAGCGTACCCTTCGGCGGTCCTTCCTCGGCCCAGGTCTTGAAGGTGCTGAAGTTGGCAAACGACGGCAGGTCGTAGCCGCCGCTCGCCGCCACCATCTTCTCGGCCGAAGACTGCTGCGACAGATGGATCAGCAGGCTCTTCGCTGCCGGGATGTTCTTCGAGAAGTTCCAGATGCCCCAGAAATAGGGCAGGAACGGCGCGAACCGCCCCTTTGGGCCAGCCGGGAAGCCGTGGGTCCAGCATTGTTCCGCGACCTGAGGCGCATCGCGTTTGGCGACCGCCCAGGCACTCGGCGGGTTCATGATCAGTGCGCCGCGGCCGGAGACCAGCCACTTGTTGTTCGACGAGTCGTCCCACGCCGGCGCATCCGCCGGATAGAACTTCGCGACCTTGACGCAATATTCGAGCGCCTGACGCACCGGGTCGGACTTGACCGTGATATTGCCCTTCGCGTCGACCAGTTGCGCACCGAAGCCGTGGAAGAATGCGCCCGCGGTGTCGACGTTGTCGGTCGTCTGGCCGAGGCCGACGCCGAACGCAAAGCCGGCCTTCTGGCACGCTTCAGCTGCCTTCATATAGGTCTCGAAGTTCCAGCTATCCGCCTTCGGAGCCGAACCGGCCGGATACAGCGCCTGCACGTCGATGCCGGCATGCTGCTTCATCAGGTCGATGCGCGAGCACGGGCCCTTGATCTGGCTGCCGATGGTCGCCGGCACCGCAAGCCAGTTGCCGTCCGCCTTGCCGAGATACGTCACGGTGTCGTTCACGGCGCCGTTCTGCTTGATCAGCGGCTCCATGACGTCATTGAGCGGTACCAGGCTCTTGGCATAGGCCTGCGGCCACCAGGTCGGGAACGCGAGAACGTCATGACCCGAGCGCGCCTGCGCCTCGGCCGCGATGGTCATCAGGTTCTTGTCGCCCTGCGACGGGATGTAGTCGATCGAGACTTCGACCTTTTCCTTCTCGGCCCATTCGCGCGTGAGGGCTTCCGAGGTCTTGTTGGCGCCCGGGACCCAGTGATCCCAGTAACCGATCGAGAGCTTGCCGGCGGCGTGCGCGCCGCGGATGTAGGGTGCGGCGATGAGAGCCGTCGTGGCGAGCGCCGCGGTCTTGATCGCGGTTCGCCGTGTCATTCCTGATCGCATCGAGTTTCTCTCCCTTCGGAAATACCTGCGTTTCGTTACCGTCGCGGCCGTTCTTGTTGTTCTTCGACGATGGGAAAACCATACACCACCATGTTACGGCGGCCTAGACGATATCCCGCCGGTCAGATGGTCGGTCGGGTCGGTTCCTGCCCGTTATTTGACCAACCCCGCCAACCGCGGCAGCCAGAGCGTGAGTTCCGGGATCAGCGTGATCGCGACCAGCGAAAACAAGAGTGGGATCAGCCACGGCAGGATCGCCATGGTGGTCCGCTCCAGCGACAGCTTCGCGATTCGGGACAAGACGAACAGCACCATGCCGAGCGGTGGATGCAGCAGGCCGATCATCAAATTGAGAGTCATCATCACGCCGAAGTGCACCGGGTCGATGCCGACCTTGAGGATCACCGGCATCAGCACCGGCACCAGGATGCTGATCGAGGCGACCGGTTCGAGGAAGCACCCGACGACGAGCAGCACTATGTTGGTGAGGAGCAAGATCACGTAGCGATTGTCCGTGACCGACAGCAGCGCGTCGGTGGCATATTCGGTCACACGCGTGGTGGTGAGCACCCAACCGAACAGCGAGGCTGCGCCGACAATGAGCAGCACGCCGGCGGTGGTCTCGATCGTGTCCATCGTGACCTTGTAGAACTGCTTCGGCGACATTGAACGATAGAGGAAGATGCCGAGGATCATCGCCCAGGCGCAGGCCGCGATCGCGGCCTCGGTCGGGGTGAACCAACCGAACGTCATGCCGCCGATGATGATCGCCGGCGTCAGCAGTGCGGGAAATGCCGCAACGAAAGTCAGCCCCAATGTCTTCCAGCGGAAAATCTGGTCGCGGCCCATGTTGTATTTGCGGGCGCAGTAATAGACGTAGCCCATCATGAAGATCGTCATCACGGCGCCCGGGATAACGCCGCCGAGAAACAGCGCACCGATCGAGACATTCCCCATCATCCCGTAGATGACGAATGGGAGCGACGGCGGGATGATGGGTCCGAGCGTCGAGGACGCGGCCGTGACCCCGACCGAGAATTCGGTCGAGTAGCCGTGGTCCTTCATCGCCTTGATCTCGATGGTACCGAGACCCGCCGCATCCGCGATCGCGGTGCCCGACATGCCGGCAAAGATCACCGAGCCGATAATGTTGACGTGCGCAAGCCCACCGCGTGTCCAGCCCGCGAGCGCGACCGCGAAATCATAGATGCGATTGGTAATGCCGGCCGAGTTCATCAGATTGCCGGCCAGGATGAAGAACGGAACGGCGAG
>JAXDOA010000703.1:0-2696 GCA_034669125.1 Hyphomicrobiales bacterium | reverse complement strand
AACGAATCTTCTCTACGTGGTCGGCGGGTCAGACGATCAGGTCAATGTCGGTGGGACCGGATGGACGCAGCTGGAAATCAACCACACGAACGCGGCGGTTTCAGCCACCCACACCTTTGTCCACTATCACAACACGAATGGATCGGATCTCTACATCGACAACCTGATCAATCCGAGCATTCCGGGCCTGGGTACGCCCGACAACAATAATCCAGTTGCCAATCCGGATGCCGGCACGGCGGTCGAAGACGTCGTCACCACGGTGACCGGCAATGTCCTGAGCAATGACACGGACGCGGACGGCGATGCCCTTGCGGTCGTCGCGCCGGGTGTCTTTGTCGGCACATACGGCACACTGACCCTCAATATCAACGGCTCGTACAGCTATGCGCTCGGCGCGACGGCCGGACAGGCCGCGGCCGTGCAGGCGCTCGCGGCGGGCTCCAGCGTGACTGACCAGTTCGCATACAGCGCGACGGACAACACGCCGCCCAATTCGGCCTCCACCCTCACCATCACAGTCTACGGCACCAACGATGGGCCGACCGCCACCGCCACGGTGGTGCCGAACGCCACCGAGGACACGGCCTACAGCTTCAACGTTGCGACGCTGTTCACCGATATCGACAGCGTGCCATCGGCAGACACTCTGAGCTATTCGGTTGCGGGCCTTCCGGCCGGTTTAACATTCGCAGACTCGACAATTTCGGGCACGCCGACCAATGCCGATGTCGGCAGCCACTCGATCTCCGTCACGGCGAACGATGGCCATGGCGGATCGCTGACGCGGGCGTTCAGCCTGTCCGTCGCAAACACCAATGACGCGCCGGTCGGCACGGCCGCGACCTTCACGATCAACGAGGATACCCCGCTCGCCGGCTCGGTCGCCGGGACCGACGTCGATGGCGACGGCCTGACGTTCTCGCTTGTCGCGGGTTCCGCCACCAATGGCGTCGCGACCGTGAGCCCAACCGGTGCGTTCACATTCACGCCGGCCGCGAACTTCAGCGGCGATGCCACGTTCCAGTTTCGCGCGAACGACGGCACGGTGAACTCGGCGGCACAGACGGTCACGATCCACGTCACGGCGGTCAACGACGCCCCGGCCGCTGCGGGAGCGGGCAACACCGCCTCGGGCAACGAAGACAACACCATCATCGGCAGCGTTCCGGCAGGCTCGGACGTCGACGACGCGACGCTGACCTACGAACTGGTCACCGGTCCCAACACCGCGACCGAAGGAACGCTGACGTTCAATACGGACGGCACGTTCTCGTTCGCCCCGATCCTGAATTTCAACGGGGCGGTGGCCTTTACCTATCGTGTCGTCGATCCGCATGGCGCCCACAGCGATCCGCAGAACTTCACCATTACGGTGCTGGCGCAGAACGACAATCCGGTCGCGGTCGCCGACGTTGCGCCGCAAGCCGTGATCGCCGGGACCTCGCTCGTTGTCGACGCGGCGCACGGCGTGCTCGCGAACGATACTGATGTCGACGGCGGCACCCTGAGCGTATCCGCGATGACGGGGGCGACCGACAACGGGACCACGTTCACCGTCGTGGGCGACCACGGCACTGTAGTGGTGAACAAGGCGACGGGCGCCTACACCTACACGGCGCTGCCGGCAACGCCGCCGGACTACGGCACCGACAGTTTCAGCTACACGGTCTCGGACGGGCAGGGGAGCACCGCCACCTCGACGCTGACCGTTGAGGTCACCGAGCAAGGCTATCGCACGCTCGACGGGACCTCGCTCGACGGCAGCGGCAACATTTTCGTCGGCACCGGCAATACCGGCGCCAGCTACAACGTGTCGGAGGACCACGCTGGCGGGCTCGAGCTCGGCCTGAAGGTCCACTATCGCACCGGCGATGACCTCCAGCCGCTCAGCCGGGACGTCGACGGCACCGCGCACTATCTGGTGCCGCTCGGTACGCAGGCGATCGATGCCGCGCACGACGTGCCCGCGGGGCAATCGAACCGGGTGGCGTGGAGTTTCGACTACTCGGTCAACACCGATGCCTCGGGCAGCAGCGGCAAGACGCTGGCCGACTACAACTTCACGATCACGATTTCGGACGGCGAGGGGCACACGCAGATTTACGATCTGCAGCACCTGTCGGCCACCAACACGCCGTGGCAATTGCGCGGCGGTCCCGCAAATACCGGCTTCGGCGACGAAGAGACCGGAGCGGCGGCGGCCAGCCCGAAGCTGTCGCAGAACTCGGTCAACATCGGCTTCGCCTTCCTGCAAGCGGCTTTCGGCGACAACCTGGCCGGCAAGCACTTCGATATCCAGCTCACCGCGACCGATGCGGCAACCGGCGCGCTGGCAGCGACCGTGCACGATCAGCTGGTGGTGGATACCCCGCCGGTCGCGACACCGAACGCGGCGAGCGTCACCGAAGACTTCGACAACGACGGCGGCACGGCGGGGACGCAGACCTTTGCGTCCGGCAATGTGATCACCGACGCGACGGCCGACAGCGACATCAACGGCAATCCGATCGCGGTGTCGGCGGTGAACGGCGGCGCGGGCAACGTTGGCGCAAGCGTCGCCGGCACTTACGGCACGCTCGTCGTCAACGCCAGCGGATCCTATACCTACACGCTCAACAACGCCTTGCCGTCGGTGCAGTCGCTCGGCGCAACTGCGACGGCGACGGATATCTTCACCTACACCGTCACCGATG
>JAXDOA010000702.1:0-21752 GCA_034669125.1 Hyphomicrobiales bacterium | reverse complement strand
AACGATCCGGTGAACAGCCCGCCGACGCTGACGGCGGACGTCACCGAGGATCTGATCACCGTCACGTCCGGCAACGTGCTCGACGCCGTGACCGACGCCGACAGCGGCGATACGCACACGGTGACGGCGGTCAATGGGTTGGTTGGCAATGTCGGTACGAGCGTTGCCGGGACATACGGCACGCTGACCATCGATGCGGCTGGAAATGCCCAATACACCCTGAACAACGGCCTGTCGGCCGTGCAGCAACTCAACACCAGCTCGCCCGCGCTCATCGACAGTTTCAACTATACGGTCGGCGACGGGCACGGCTCGTTCGCCACTACGACGCTCAATGTCAGCGTTCATGGCAGGAACGACGCGCCGGTCGCCAACTTCGATTTCGCGACCATCGCGGAGGACACCGCAGGTCCGGCCGGATTCAACGTTCTGACCAACGACAGCGACGTCGACGCCGCAGACACCAAGACGGTGTCGACGTTCACGTTCGCCGGGGTCACGCACAATGCCGGCGATGCGGTCACGCTCGGCAACGGCCTTTCGGTCAATGTCGCCAGCAACGGCGATGTCTCGTTCACCCAGTCCGGTGTGTTCAACGGCTTGAACACCGGTCAATCCAGCACCCAGCTGATCAACTACACGATGGTCGACTCCGCCGGCGCACAATCGAGCGCGACGGCGCAGATTCTGGTCACGGGCGTGAACGATGCGCCGGTCGCCAACCCGAACACGATCACGGTCATCGAGGACACGCCGACGGCGATCAACGTTCTCGGCAACGACACCGATGTCGATGGCCCTGGCCCGCTGACGCTCGATTCGATCACAGGGACCAGCGGCACGACGACGATCGTCGCCGGCAACAGCTACACCATTGCGGTGAGCGGTGGGTCGCTGTTTGTCAGCACAGCTGGCGCTCTCACGTTCACGCCCACGGCAGATGTCAGCGGACCGGGCGCCGGCTCGTTCAGTTATGTGGCGAAAGACGGCAACGGCGCACTGTCGGGCAGTGCCGCGGTCACCATCAATGTCACGCCGGTCAACGATGCGCCGAATCCGACGCAGGACGCATTCATCGTCAACGAGAACGGCGCGGCATCGGTCGGCAATGTCATCACCGGCAATAACGGCAGCGGCATCGACAGCGATGTCGAGACGCCGCTCGCAAACCTCACCGTCAACGGCATTCGCATTCCCGGCAGCGGCGGCTTTACCAACGTGCCGAATGGCGGCTCCGCCACGCTGACCTTCGCCAACGGTGCACAGGTCACGGTCGATTCCAGTGGGAACGTGACGCTGGCGCAGAATGGCGCGTTTGAATCGCTCGGTGCCGGCCAACAGGATGAACTGACGATCCAGTATCGCCTGCTCGATACCGGCGATCCGGCCGGCAGCGGCAGCGGATCGGGAGCGCCGACGACCGCCAACGCCAATGTCCGCATCGTCATCAACGGGCAGAATGACGCGCCGGTCGCGGCCGCCGATACAAGCTACACGACCGCGGAAGACACGCCACTGGTGCTCGCAGTCCTCGGCAACGATACCGACGTGGATGGTCCATCGCCTCTGGCGGTGGCGCGGATCAACGGAACGCCGGTTCTGGTCGGCAACGACATCACGGTGACCGGCGGCTCTGTGCACGTGAATGCGGACGGAACGCTGACCTTCACGCCGACATTGAACAGCACCGTCGACGGCGCCTTCACGTACACCGCCAAGGACGGTTCGGGGACGGAATCCGTCGCGGTGAACGTCGCGATCGACGTCACGCCGGTGAACGATGCGCCGCAGACCAACTTCGATTCGTTCACGGTCGCGGAAAACGGTCCGGCCAACGTCGGCAACGTGCTGGCGAACGACACCGATGTCGACGGCCCGAACCTGCAAGTCACGTCATTCACTGTCATCGTGGGCGGCACGGGCACCTTCAGTGTCGGCAGCACCGCGACCCTTGCGAGTGGCGCGACCCTGTCGGTTGCGGCGAACGGCGATGTGACGCTGACTCAAGGGACCTCCTACGACTACCTCGGGAATGGCGAAACCGCGCAAGTCCTCTTTAGCTATCAGGTGAGCGATAACGGTTCGCCGGCGATGACCGCAGGCGATGCCGCCCAGATCGTCATCAATGGCGTGAACGAAGCCCCGACGCTGTCGCTCGGGTCGCCGCTGGCGGCGCTCGAGACCGCCTCGTCTTCGCCGGTCGGCATCGCGGTTGCGTCGGCGACCGCCGCGGTCACCGACGAAGAGAGCAAGATCAAGACGATCGAAGTCGACATTTCGAGCGGCTATCAGGACGGCACTGGATCGACCGGCGAGCGCGCACAGCTCAGCGCGCTCGGCGATTTCGCCCTGTCGCTGTTCGGCGGCTCGGCGAGCTTCGTCGACAACGGCAACCACGGCACGCTGACCGTGAGTTTCCCGACGCCGATCACGGCGTCGCAGGCAACGCAGGTGCTCAAGCAGATCGACTACGTCGACCAGATCGGCGACTTCACGCTCGCCATCGCGCTGGACGATACGCGCACGATTTCCGTCCGCGTACAGGATCACGACAATGTCTGGTCGAATACCGTCACACACGATGTGAACATCGCGGCGGATGTCCTCGACGGATCCGGCAACGGGACCTTCGTCGGCGGCCGCTTCAACGACACCATCAATGGCGCGGACGGCAACGATACGCTGACCGGCGGCAAGGGCGACGATTCCCTGATCGGCGGCAACAACAGCGCCGCAGGGGACACGGTCAACTACGCCAAGGAAACCGATGGGGCGCAGGTCTCCGAGACCGGCACGCATGGCGTCGCCGTCAACCTGTCGGGCACAAGCTACGACCTCGACTCCGCCGACTCGATCTACGATCCAAGCCATCTGACCAACGATCCGGCGGTCGCTGGCGGGCACGCGATCGACACCTACGGCAACGCCGACACGTTGAGCGGCATCGAGAATGTCGTCGGCACCAAGTACGACGATCTCATCGTCGACGAGAAGACCATCTCGAACAGCTACAGCGCGGGCGAGGGGACACTCGCCAATCCGGAGGTCGCGGGCGACACCGTCGCGTTCAATGGCACGCTCGGGCCCAGCACGCCCGGTACGCCGTATTTCCGCGTGCTCGCCACAGGCGTCGATGGCGACGACTTCACGGTGCAGTATTTCGACCCGAATCTCGGGCCGAGCGGCACGGTGCTGGCGACCGACACGCTGACCGATGTCGAGAACATGATCTTCGACAACGGCACCGCGACAAGCATCCTCAATGCCGAGAATCCGGTGTGGGTGATCGAAGACGGCTACCTGATCGGCACCTTCACGACGGTCGCAGCCGCAGTTGCGAAAGCGAACCTGGCAGGCGGCACGACGGTGGTCGAGATCGGCCACGGCACGGCTCCGCCCGCCGATTACGACGAAGGCGCGATCAACGTCACGCGCGCCATGACCATCAAAGGCATCGGCGCCCAGCAGATCATCCACGCGACCGACAGCGTCGACCTGTTCGTGGTGTCCGGCTCGGCCACGGGCCTGGTGCGCTTCGAAAATCTGGCGCTGTCCGACAACGGCGTCGGTCCGACGGCCGACTACGGCATCCGCTTCGCCGGGACCTACGGCGTCAACGCGAGCACCAACCTGCAGGTCAGCGGCGTATCGGTCTCCGGCTTCGAGCAGACCGGGTTCCTGGTGAACGGCGGCGGCACGTCGGTCAACGTCGCGGTCGACCACGCGACTTTCTCGGGTAACGGCGGCAACGCCAATTCGGGCGGCTCGGGCGATATCCTGTTCTTCGAATACACCGGCGCCGCCTCGCTCGACCACGTCACGGTCACCGGCACGACCAGCGGCTCCGCCGCGACCACCGCGGACTACGGCATCCAGTTCGCCGGCTTCCACGACAGCGACGATGCGATCGAGAACGCGATCGGCAACGTGTCGTTCAGCGACGTCTCGGTGACGGGCCACTACGACAACGCGCTCGTCTACGTGCAGGGTTACAACAACCTCTCAGGCCTGAGTTTCGCCACAACGACGATCGGCAACGCGGCTTCGACCGCGGGCTGGACCGGCCTTTACGTCGAGCCGAAGTCGACCGGCGGGCCGTTCACGCCGTCCGGCGGTACGAGCACGCTCGATCTCACCAACGTGACGCTCGCCGGCACGTACGGCTGGCAGACCACGTTTCAGCTGCCGGGCGCCGATCTCATCCTCGGCGTGCCGACCAACGATCACATCATCGGCTCCGGGTCCAACGATGCCATCCGCACCCTCACCGGCACGGACTCAATCGAAGCCGGCGGCGGCAACGACCTGATCATTTACGACACGCTGCCGGGCGCCAAGCACACGGTCGACGGCGGCCTCGGCACCGACACCGAGGTCGTGTTCGGGACCGCCGGCGCCGAGACGTTCAACGTCAACGCGATTTCGGGCACTCAGCTCGGGATCAACATCCTCGCTGGCACGACTCCTGCCAGCACGGTCGCGGCCACCCTCGCGAACTACGAAGTCGCGACGACCGCGGTCGAAGAGATCAACATCCAGACCGGCAATGGCGGCGATAACGTCGTCATCAACGGCGATCTGCAAGGCACCGGCGTTTCGACCTCCACCATCACGGTCGTGGGCGGCACCGGCAACGACACCGTCGATGCCTCGGGCATGCTGAATGCGGTCGATACCGGACCGGGCGATGTGTCGCGCGTGGGCGTCGATTTCACCGGCGGGGCCGGCAACGACACCTTCATCAGCAACAGCATTGGCAGCAATGACCGCTTCGACGGCGGCACGAATACGACCGGCGACACCGTCAATTACGGCAGCCTCACCGGCGGCGGCGTTTCGGTCCATCTCGGCAATCAGTCGGCGACCGATATCGGCGGCACGGGCGTCGGCAGTGACACGCTGATCGGCGTCGAGAACGCGATCGGCTCGGGGCAGCACGACGTGCTGGTCGGCTCCTCCGTGGCCAACACGCTTAGCGGCGGCGGCGGCGACGACTCGCTCGCCGGCAATGCGGGCGCCGACTCTCTCGTCCGCGGTCTCGGCACCGACACGGCCGACTACTCGCTCGAAAGCGGCACCAACGGCGTGACCGTCGATCTCGGCGCCAACACCGCGACCGACACCTTCGGCAACACCGACACGCTCACCAGCATCGAGAACGCGACCGGCACGAGTCTCGCCGACACGCTGACCGGCGGCACGGGCGCGAACGTTCTCACCGGCCTTGGCGGCAACGATACGCTGACCGGCACCGGCAACGACACGCTGATCGGCGGCGCCAACGACGACATTTATTACGCGCACATGTCGGATGACGTTCAGGAGAGCAACGGCCAAGGCACCGACGAGGTGCGCGCGACCGAGAGCTACACGCTCGACGCCAATGTCGAGAACCTGACGTTGCTCGACAACGGCGTCTCCGACACGCAGGACTTCGCGAGCTTCGGCCTTGGTCCGATCACGGACGGCGAGAACGGCTGGCACGTCGGCGGCCCGAATGCGGCGCGCGACCAGGAAGTTGTCAGCGTTTCCGGCAACAAGATGTTCCGCATGTCGAGCGATCCGGGCGTGCCTGATTTCGCAGGCCCATTCTCGCCTTCGCTCGGCGCCACAGCGGGCGAGTCCACGACGTCGGCCGACTTCAACGCTCACTCGGTGAAGTTCGTGTTCAAACCGGTCGACCCGACGCCGGACGGCTCGCGCCTCGAGGTCGACTTCGGCAATGCTGCCGGCACCGATCGCAACAACTTCATGGTTCTCGAATCCGTCAACGGCGGAATTCGTATCGCGGTTGCGCAGCCGAACAACGTTGACGGCGATTTCGACAACCCGGGCACTTATCCGAACGATTGGCGTGAGCTCGTGGCGAACGTCGACCCGACGGTGTCGCACACGCTCGAAATGCGCCTGCAATACGTCGATGGCCCGGACAACGACCTGATCAATATCTATCTCGACAGCCAGTACATTGGCTCAACGACGACGTTCGAGAATTATCGGGATCTCGCGGCGCCCGCATTTCCGTTGGCCACGCACGCGGATAACGCGGAGGCGAACCAGACCAACCGGGTGTTCTTCCGGCCGAGCGCGAACGGCGCGCCGCAAGACGGCAACGGGCCCCAGAACAAGGGCTTCTACTTCGAGAACGTTTCGAGCGACGTCCATAACAACATTGACGGCACCGGCAACGACCTCGCCAACATCATCACCGGCAACGCGGGCGACAACACGCTCGCCGGCAAGGGCGCGAACGATCAGCTGTTCGGCGGCGCGGGCATCGATACGGCGAAATACGACGACGCCTATTCGAACTACGCCGTCACCTACACGACGGACGCGCACGGCTTCGTCACCGGCGCCTCGCAGGTGCAGGAGACCGGCCCGGCGGGCCTGGTGGCCGAGGGCACCGACACGCTCAGCAGCATCGAGCGGCTTGCATTCAGCAACGTCACGCTCGACCTCACCAAGCGGGTGCAACTGTTCGACGGCGCGAACAAGCTGATCGGCACGTTCGATCACATCCAGGACGCGGTCAACGCGGGCGCCGACGGCGACACGATCCGCCTTGCGGCCGGCACGTTCACGGAGTCGGTCACGGTCGACCGCAACATCGCGATCCTCGGCGCGAATAGCGGCGACCCGGGGACGGGAAGCCGCTCGGCCGAGAGCATCGTCGCGGGCCAGGTGTCGGTCACGGCCGCGCATTCGGCGACGCAGAAGGTCACGGTCGACGGCGTCGAGATCTTCAACACCTCGAGCAACAGCGCCTCGTTCACCGGCATCCAGGTCAACAGCGGCGCGGACATCGCGATCAAGAACAGCGTCTTCTTCTCAGCCGTCCCGAACGCGAGCAACACCACTCCGGATCGCGCCATCTTGCTGACCACGGGTGCGACCGGCACGATTGCGATCGACCACAATCTCTTCACCGGGGGCCCGAGCGCGCACAACCTGTTCTCGACCGCCGCATGGACCACGGCGATCTGGTCGGACGGTTCCCAGACTGCCGCGACGATCGCGTTCAACACCTTCGAGTGGGTGCGGACCGCCATCAATGCCGACGACTTCGACTCATCGTTCAACGTCGTCAACAACACGTTCCAGAACAGCGGCTCCGGCATCTCGATCGGCGGCGTGGCCGGCGGCGCGAATGTGGACGTCGCCTCGATCACGTCGATCCACGACAACACGTTCAGCAATGTCGACACCGACTTCAACCTGCAGAACATCACGGCCGCTGGAAAACAGATCGGCCTCGACCTGACGGCGACCAACAACCATGCGGTCAATACCGCGACCGACTTCGTCACCGTGCTGGCCGGCGCGAACGCCGACACCGTCAAGGGCTCGGTCGGTGTCGATGCGCTCATCGGCAATGGCGGCAACGACAGCCTCGATGGCGGCGCCGGGAATGACGGGATGGCCGGCAGTGGCGCGGATGACACGCTGCACGGCGGGGCCGGAGACGACGCCCTGTTCGGCGGCGCGTTGCTCGGTGCCGATTCCGGCAAGGATAAAGCGACATACGACGACGCGCGCGCGAACTACACGCTAGTGACGACGAGCGGAGTCAACGCCATCGTGACATCATTCACCGATGTCACCGAGACGACGGTCACCGGCACGAACGAAGGCCACGACACGCTCAGCGGCATCGAGGTGCTTCAGTTCGCCGGCGGCGTGACGCTCGATCTCACGCAGAACGTCCAGCTTTTCAACTCGTCCGGCGATCTGATCGGCACGTTCGATACGATCCAGGCGGCGGTCGATGCGGCCGTCGACAGCAACACGGTCAGGCTCAAGGCGCTGACCTACAACGAGAACGTCACAATCCACGGCAAGGCGATCACCATCGACGGCGTGGACGACACGCTGGCCGGCTCCGTGATCACCGGGCAGATCACGGTCGATACAACGCTCGACGGCCTGCTGACCATCAAGGACGTGTTGATCGACGCCACGGGTCACCAGTACGGCGTCTTCGCGTCGGCGAATTCGACGGGCTTCGCGGGCGGCATCACGATCAACAACGTGACCATCGAGAACGCCGAGCAGGATGGATTCGCCTACGTCCGCGCCGGAAACGGAACGACGCCGACGCTCGGCGACACGCTCGGCGCCATCTCGTTCCTCAACAGCGCGTTCAGCAACAATGCGACCACGAACACCGGTTCGGGTGGTCGCGGCGACATTCTGCTGTACGGCTACAATCAGGATCTGACGATCACCGACGTCGTGATCGGCTCGCCCGGCGCCTTCGCGCAGAAGGCGATCCAGGTGCGCGGCATCGAGGGCGGCGACACGGTCAACGTCGGACCGTACGATCCGGCCGGCGACGTGGCGATCAACAATCTGACGATCACCGGCGGCTACGGGCAGGACGTGATTGCGTTCTACCGCCTCGCAAGTTTTGCAAGCTTCACCGGCGCCAACAATAACGTGAACGTCACGCGCTCGGTGAATGCCAATCCGAACGCCGGGCTCGAGCCGTGGGCGGTGATCAACTTCGACGAGGTCGGCGGAACGATCGACCTGAGCGGGTTTTTCGCGTCGGCGTCCAACCTTGCCTCGCCGGACGGCATCGTGCCGGCGGTCCCGTCCGTGATCGCGACCCCGCAAGGGCTGGCGACGGGCGATACGTTTACCGGCACCTCCGGGATGGACGTGCTGGTCGGCCGTGGCGGCAATGACATCCTCAACGGCGGTGGTGGTGACGATCTGTTCCTCTACGCGGTCGGCGACGGCAACGACACCGTCGATGGCGGTACCGAGGGTGCCAACGGCGATCTCCTCGCCGTCAGCAATGCGGGCGGCGCGCAGGCGACCATCACGTTGGACGCGATCGGCGCCGGCGACACCGATCCGATCACGATCGATATCTCGACCACGGCCGGAACCGAGATCACGGCGTCGGAGATCGAGGACATCAGCATCACGCTCGGTGTGAACGGCGACACCGTTGTCATCAATGGCGGCCTCGGCGGCACCTCGCTCGACGTCAACACCATCACGGTGACCGGCGGCGTGGGCGGCGATACGGTCGATGCCACAGGTCTGACCAGCGGCCATCGCGTCGTTTTCAACGGCGGCAGCGGTGCCGACACGTTCAAGTCGAGCGGCGTGGACAATGCCGGGGTCGACGAGTTCAACGGCGGTGCGGACAGCGACACCGTCGACTACAGCGCGGTGACCTCGGGCGGCGTCACCATCGATCTCGGAAATGCCGGCATTCAGGACACGGTCAGCGCCGGTTCCGACAAGCTCACCAGCGTCGAGAACGTGATCGGCACCGGCTTCGCCGATATGATCACCGGCAACGGTTCGGCCAATATGTTGATCGGAGGCGATGGCCCCGATACGTTCACCGGCGGTGCCGGCAACGACACGATCTACGGCGGATCGTCGACATCCGACACCAGTACGTCGGACAAGGCGATCTTCGGCGGATCGAGCTCCGGCTACACGATCTCGTTCGATCCGTTCGCGGCGGGCGGCGCCGATGGCATCGACGTGACGGTGACGGGCGGCGCCGACGGCGACGACACGCTGCACGGCGTGGAGCTGCTGCAGTTCGGCAACGGCATCATCGATCTCACCAAGGGCGTCCTGCTGTTCGACTCGGGGAATCACCTGATCGGGGCGTTCGACCACATCCAGGACGCGGTGAATGCGGCCGACGGGTCGGGCGACACCATCAAGGTGCGCAACGGCCTCTACGTCGAGCAGGTGACGATCGACGCCACCAAGGACGGCCTGAAGATCGTCGGCGAGAGCGAAGCGGGTGTGATCGTCCAGGCGCCGAACGTTCTGGTGTCGAACGGCATCGCGCCGTCGAACGGCCGCAACGTCGATGGCGTCATTGTGGTCGACGGCGCCGACAGTGTGCAGATCAAGACGCTCACGGTCGACGGCGCGCTGAAGGGCGGCGTGGTCGTCGGTGCGAGCGATCCGACCATGGTCGGTGTCGGCTATCTCAATGCCACCGGCGGCCTGATCGATCACGTCACGGTCACGCATGTGCGCGAGCCGGACGCAGGCTTCGGCAACCAGCGCAATCTCGGCATCTTCATCAGCAACTCCAACCCGTCGGCGGCCGCGCCGCGGACGCCAAGTGCTGTCGAGGCAACGGCGCTCGACACGATCGAGATCAGCCACACCACTGTCACCGACTTCCAGAAGGGCGGAATCGTCGTCTCATTCGCGAATGCGTCGATCCACGACAACACGGTGACCGGACACGGCCTCACCGGCTTGACCGCGCAGAACGGCATTCAGCTCGCCGGCTCGACCGGCTCGGTCAACGGCAACACCGTTACGGCGGTCGGCTACAACAACCCGGCGGTCGCCTACTCGTTCGCCATTCTGACTTTCAACAACCGCGACCTCGTCATCGACGGCAACCACCTCACCGGCACCGGCCCAACGGATGGGTCCGCCGGAATTGCGGCGATCGGCTCGGTCGGGGCGGTCGTCACGAACAACGACATCCACAACGCAATCGATGCGATCGACGTATACGCGGATGCGAGCTTCTCCCCAGATCCGCTGACACCGTCGGTCACGCTGTCCAACCCGACCGGCGCATTCGATTATTCGAGCAACACGGTCGACAGCAATGTCACGAACAGCGTGTACTTCGATCCGTTCGCGGCCTCGACAGACGTCTTCAACGTCACGGGAACGAACCGGCATGACGAGCTGCATGGCGGTTCTGCGGGCGACACGCTCAACGGCGGCGCGGGCGCGGATATTCTCGAAGGCCGGGGTGGAGCGGACATCGTCAATGGCGGCGCCGGGAACGACACCATCACTTGGAACGCCGGTGACGGCAACGACACGATCGACGGCGGCAACAATGGCGCGCCGCACAGCGATCTCGACACCTTGCAGGTCGCCTCGCCTGGCAATGACCTGACATTGACCGCCGGCGTCAGCAGCTTCTCCATCGCGGATGGCAGCAACACCGCCACCGTGTCCGAGGTTGAGGAAGTCGCGATCACGCTCGGCGGCGGCCACAACGTGACGCTCGTCGGCGATTTCGCCGGCACGGGGATCGCCGTCAATACGATCGCGATCGACGGGCACACCGGAACGTCCGGCGAAACGGTCGATGCATCCGGCATGGTGCATTCATCGGCGGCCTCCGACATTCACATCGTGTTCACCGGCGGCTCGGGCAACGACACCTTCAAGTCCGGCACCGGCAACGACACGTTCCATGGCGGGGCAGGCAACGACGTTGCGTCGTTCCACGGCAATGCCGCCAACGCGACGATCACCTGGAACGGCACGACCGCGAGCGTCACGACCGCGGCCGATGGCGTCGACACGATCGATGGCACCGGCCGGCTCGACTTCCAGGATCACCACGTGTTCCTGGTCGGCAGCGGCAGCGACTACACGACGATCCAGTCCGCGATCAACGCGGCCTCGGCCGGCGATACCATCATCGTCGACGACGGTACGTATAACGAGAACCTGACGGTCGACAAAGGGCTCACCATTCTCGGCGCCAATCGCGGTGTCGCCGGGACGGGGAGCCGGTCGGACGAGACCGTCCTGAACTGGACGTCCGGCAACGCCGTCAACGTGACGACGACCGCGCAAGCCACCTTCGACGGGTTCAAGTTCACCGGCACACACGTGCTGACCGAAACGAACCCGGACGCGAACATCGCCTTCACGGACAGCGTGTTCACGATCACGGCCGCGGGGAATAACAGTAACAACTTCTATCTGAACCAGCCCGACTCGTTCACGTTCACCAACAATAAGGTCGACGTCACCGGGTATACCGGCGCGTTCTTCCAGCCGGTCGGGACGCCGGGGCATCCCGAGTTCACGACCGTCACCATCACGGGCAACACCTTTACCGGCACTCCCGGAGCCTATGTTCCGGGCGACGACAACGACGTCCCGCTGATCGCCAATCTCAGCGACGTCCACGGCGCGGTCACCGGCAACACCTTCAACAACATCGACATCGGTGTGTTGGTGGCGAACGGCACGGGGCCGCTGGACATCAGCGGCAATACCTTCGAGCACATGCATCGTGACGGCCCCGCGCTGAATAACGGGTTCGCGGCCGGTGTGGTGTTCTTCACGCCCGCACCGTTCACCAACACGATCAACATCCACGACAACCACTTCACCGACATGGATGCGGGCGTGCGCACCTCCGGCGTGCCGGGATCGACCGTTGTCGGGTCAAACATCGTCATCGACGATAATGACTTCACTGCCGTCGCGAACGTCGGCTTCCAGCCGGTCGGCGGGGTGCTGCACTTCACCAATTCGACGGTGGACGGCCCGTCAGTGCCGAGCGAGTTCTTCGGCGGGGCCGACGACGACTCGATAACGGCGACGCCGGCAGTCAACGACATCGTCCATGGCAACACCGGCATCGACACGGTGGTCTTCACCGGCAATGTCGCCGCCGCGACGATGACCTGGAACGGCACGACCGCAAGCGTGACGACAGCCGGCGGCGGCACCGACACGCTCGACGGCGTCGGCGTCCTGCAGTTCGCCGACCACAAGGTGTTCCTGGTCGCGGCCGGCAACGATTATGCGACCATCCAGTCGGCGATCGCCGCGGCCAGCAACGGCGACACGATACTGGTCGCCGCCGGCACCTACACGGAGAACCTCGAGGTCGGCAAGCAATTGACCATCCTCGGCGCCAACCACGGCGTGGCGGGCAACGGCGCACGTGGCGCCGAGACGGTCGTCAATGGCGGCTTCCACCTGACCTCGGGCGACGTCACGATCGACGGTGTGGAGATTCTGAACGGCCGCGTCGACTACGGCTTCCAGCGCACCGGCGTGTTCATCGAAGGCGCGCTCGCCAATGTCACGGTCGAGAATTCGATCATCGATCAGACCGTCACCGTGCATAGCGAGAGTGACCAGTTCGGCATCGTCGCCACATACAATGCAGACACGCCCGGTCTCCAGGTTCTGAGTAACGTGATTCAGAACTGGGACGCCGGGATGTACCTCAATCCGGGCGTGCACGACTCGACCTTCAGCGGAAACGTGTTCACGGACAACGGCAACCACCTAATCAGCGATGGCGTGGACGACCTCACCATCACCAACAACAATTTCGGTGCATCCGGCGGCTCGAAGATCTTCGTCAACGTCTACGCGAACCCGACTGACCTGGAGGCCGAGCTCGGATTGTCCGGCAACACCTTTGCGCCTGACCATGCGCGGCTGTCGGCTGCCCCGTACGGTCCCAATGGCCAAGTCGTACTCGGCACGTCCGGCGACGACAATCTGCGCGACGACTTCGGAATCGCGCTCAATGTGACGCTGGACGGGCGCGGCGGGAACGACCTCCTGGCGGGGGGCACTGGCAATGACACGCTGAATGGCGGTGCCGGCAGCGACACGGTCAGCGGCGGCACTGGAAATGACCGCATCGTTGGCACGCTGGATGGCGTGGCAGATACCTACAATGGTGACGGCAACGACGCGGTGAACGCCGTCACGGGCGCCGGAGGCGACACCATCGACTACTCGGCAACGACGAACGGCATCTCGGTGACGCTGGCGGGCGGCGGCGCGACGGTCATCGACGACCAGGCCGGCACCGACACGCTCGGCGGGATCGAGAACGTCACGGGCGGTTCGGGCGACGACATCATCACCGGCGATAACAACGCCAACATCCTGATCGGCAGCGGCGGAGTGGACAGCCTGACCGGCAGCGGCGGCGCGGACCGCCTCGTCGGCGGCGCCGGAGCCGACAATCTCAGCGGCGGCATCGGTGCCGACATCTTCGTGTATGAGCAACGCTCCGACGGCGGCAACGCGATCAGCGGCCAAGACCTCATCTCCGGCTTCTCGGTCGGCGAGGCGGACAAGTTCGCGTTCGACGACGGCTTCTTCAACGGCGTCGCGCTGCCTGGCGACTTCAATGACAGCGGCCACGTCAATGCGAGCTACTTCCTCGTCACAAACGTGTCGGGAACGAGCTACGCGGGCGGCGCCAGTCAGGCGATCTTCGTGCTGGACGACGTCTCGCCGGGCTTCGCGGGGACGCTCTGGTTCGACGCCGAGGGCGACGGACAGCTCAACGGGGTCAATGACGTCAAGATCGCCGACATGTCGAACGCCAGCGTGCTGACCGGCTTCAATCAGGATCACCTGCTGCTGATCTGAGCGAGGCTTGCCGCCACTGAGCCACGCCGAGACACAAACAAAATGGGCAGGCCAACCGGACCTGCCCATTTTCATGCGATGCAGATTGTCTCAGCTCAGCGGCGCAGCTGCGTGACCTTCGGCCCGGCCTTGCTCAGCGCCTGCACCGGATCGACCAGGCCCGCGCCGACATCGGTCGGCGCGCCGATCTTCTTCGCGGTCGCCGAGAGGATGCTGCGCACCTCGGAGGGCCGCAGCTCCTTGTTGCGCTCCAGCATCAGCGCGACCACGCCCGAGATGTGCGCGGCCGCGACCGACGTGCCGGTGGTGAGCTGATAGCCGCCCTCCGGCGCCGGCACCAGGATGTCCACGCCGGGCGCCGCGATCGCGACGTACTTGCCGCGATTGGCATTCTTGTAGGTCTTGTCGTCCATGTCGGTCGCCGAGACCGCGATCACGTTCGGATCGGCACCGGGGAACAGCGGCGGCGACTTCGGCCCCGCATTACCGGCCGCGCCGATCAGGATGATGCCCTGATCGGTGAGGCGCTTCATCGCCTGCTGCAGGATCGGATCGCGCGGGCCCGCGAAGCTCATGTTGATGACCTTCGCGCCCTGATCGACCGCCCATTGCAGGCCCTTCACGATGTTCAGGCTGGTGCCCTGCGCTCCGCCGCTGTTGACGCCGAAGGCGCGGATCGCGAGCAGCTGCGCGCCAGGAGCTACGCCGAGCAGGCGCTTGTGCGAGGCGATCGCGCCCGCCATGCCGGTGCCGTGCGGATGCGCGGTCTGGTCGTCGGAGGGCAGCGCGTCGTAAGAGCCGGTGACCGCGCCCTCGAGGTCGGGATGCTTGGAGTCGATTTCCGAATCGATCACCGCGACCTTGACGGTCTTTCCGGTGGCGATCAGGTGCGCTTCGACGAGCCCGAGCTTCTCGACGATGTACTGCGCCGAATCGCCCTTGCGGTTGGTGTCGGCCGGCGAGGGGGCCTGCGCGACGTCCTGCACCAGCTCATAGGCGTAGCTCGGCTGGAACGAGAAATTCTTGCCGAGCTCTGCCTCGGCGGCAGCGATCACGTCACGCACCGGCATGCCGCTGTTGATGCGGAAGCGGATCACCGTGCGGCCGAGCAACGCGATGGTTTCCCGATAGGTGATCTCGAGCCCGAGCTTGCGCGCGAGCGCCGCGAGTTCGTCCGGCGAGATCCTGCCGCCGAGCTGCATCACCGCTTCGTTGGAAAGGAAACGCGTCTCGTGCAGCGGCGGCATGCCGCTCGGCAGCGGGCCGAGGCCGTATGCGGCAAAGCCGATGGCCGGCGGACGCCCGGCTTGGCCGCCGCCGCCCTTCTGGTTGCCCTTCTGGCCGCCCGGCGAGCCGGGTGAGCCCGGCGTGGTGGTGGTTGTCGTGTTGACGACTTCTTCGGTCTTCTTCTCGGTGAACGTGTCGTTCGTCTGCGCCGACACGAGGTTCACGATCGGCTCGGTCTGCGGGATTTTCGGCTGATCCGGCGTCGGCTGCTGCGATCCGTTTGGATTGAACAGCGTGCCGCCGCAGAACTGCCCGCCGTTATCGCAGGTCCGCTCCGGAAGATTGGGCAGCCCGGCGGTCGGATAGTCCTGTCCGACCTGGGTGCCGACCGTGCTGCCAGCGCCGCCGCTCGCCGTGCCCGTCGCGGTCGAGTCGGATGATCTGGTCCCGACGAGAGTGAAGCCATCCGGGAAGCGCAGCGCGCCATTGGCGCCGATCAGGCCGCCAACAATGCTGTTCGCGCCCGACGAAACGTTGCCGCTCGATGTCGAGGGGTCGACCAGTCCGAAGTTCAAGCCGACGAGGCCGCCCGCGATGTTGTTCGCCCCCGAGCCGGTCACGCTCGACGACGAAGTCGAATCCTGGACCAGGCCGAGATTGAGTCCGACGAGACCGCCGAGGTAGCTGTCCGAGGTTCCCTTGACAGGGCCGGACGAGTTCACGCGCACGAGGTCGGACGTATTTGCGCCGGCAAATCCGCCGACGACGCTGTTCGCACCGTTGGCGGTAACGGCGCCGAACGCGAACGAGTCGCTGATCTTGCCGTCGAGATTGCCGGCCGCGAACCCGCCGAGCACGCTGTTGGAGCCGCCGGTTACATTACCGAAGGCTGTGGAGTTCGTGATCCGTCCGTGGTTCCCGCCGACAAATCCGCCCGCGGTGCCGTTGTTGCCGACCGTGACTGTGCTGGGGCTCGGGAAACCGGGGAGGCCGGGCAAGCCGGCGAAACTGTTGTCGATCGTGCCGCCATTGCTTCCGACGAATCCGCCCGCGTTGGTGTTGCTCGTGACATTGCCAAGCGCGAAGCTGCCGGTGATCGTGCCGCTATTGTTTCCGGCGAAGCCGCCCGCGCTGCTGCCGTCGTTGTTATTGTTAGTGTTAGGCGCGGTCGAGGTCACATTGCCCATCGCGAACGACCCGACGATGGTGCCGGCATTGTCGCCGACCAGGCCGCCGACACCGAACCCGCCGCCGCTCACATTGCCGGTGGCGAAAGACGTGTTGATCGTGCTGCCCACGCCATTGAAGCCGACGAGACCACCGGCATGATTGTCGAGCGAGAAGACGTCGCCACCCGCCCCCGACCCGGTAATCATGCCATTGTTGGCGCCGACGAGGCCGCCAGCCGTGCTCTTCGAGCCAGCCGACACAGCGCCCGTCGCGAACGACGTCGCGATAGTGCCGTTGGCGTCCTGCAGCCCGACGAGCCCGCCGACAAAGCCGGACTTGAAGATATCGCTGCTGTTGCCGCCCGTGACGGCGCCGCTTGCGGCGGAATTGGTGATGGAGCCGAAATTGAACCCGACAAGCCCGCCCGCGGCGCTTCCGGTTGCGTCGGAGACGCTCACATTGACGGCCGCCGTCGAGAGATCGATGCTCGCGCCGTTTTCGTTGCGTCCGGCAAGACCGCCGATATTGCTGTTGACACCACCCGTCACGACGCCACTGGCAGTCGATAGCGAAATGGTGCCGGGATTGTCGCCGACCAGGCCGCCCGCGCTGTTGCCTGACGACCCACTCGTCGCGCTGCCGACGCTGACGTTTGTCAGTAGGGCATTCGACAATGTGATTGTGCCCATGTGCGCGCCGGGGCCGAACAGGCCGTTCTGGCCGACCAGCCCGCCCGCGATCACCCCATTGTTTGCCGTGCCGTGCGACACCGTGCTGTTGGTGACCGTCACGCTGCTGACCAGGCCCGCGTTCGTTCCCGCGAGCACGCCGACGAACTGACCGGGGCCCGTCGCGTTCGGGTTCGCCGTGACGCTGGCCTGGTCGATGGTGAGATTCTTCACCACGCCGGTCGCGCCGATGGTGCTGAACATTCCGACGCTGATGCCGAAGTTGACCGGGTTAACCGGCGCGATATGCAGATTGCTGATCGTGTGGTTCTGGCCGTCGAAGATGCCGGTGAAATTCGGCGAGGTGTTGCCGATCGGCGCGAAGTTCGGAATAGAACTCGCGTTGATGTCTTTGCTCAGCGCGTAGTTGCCGGCGAGATTGGTCCCGACGTTCTGCAAATTAACTTCGGTGTTCACCAGCATGTAGGCGGTGAGTTGGCTCGGCGACGCGAGAACGAAGCTGCCGTTGCCAACGGTGAAGTTTGTCGGAGACGTGTAGCTGGTCGGATTGTAGAAGACAGTCACATTGCCGGTGCTGCCGGTCCAATCCACGCGGTTCGAGAAGGTCGAGGGCGGCATGTTGATGACGCCATTAGCCGATCCGACCGCGAAATCTCCTTCATTGTTGGCATGAAGGACGAGACTACCCGCGCCGGTATTCTTGATCGTTCCGGGAACGCCGATCCCGTTGATCTGAATGTTGCGGTAGGCATTCAGCGTCAGAGTCGCAGCCGAATTCCAGGCGATCTGCGCCGTCACAAAGATGTCGCCGTTGCCGCCGGTTCCGGATGACGTCGTCGATTGGGTAACGTCGGTGCCGCCATTCAGGGTCGATGAAATCGTTGCGGCTTGCGGAGCGCCGATGGTCAGATCGTCGGGATCGAGGAGCCAAAGGCCGCCCTTTCCGGCGCTGATGGTACCGACGACATCGACCGAGTGCGCCGACGTCTCGATGAACCCGCCGTTGCCGAACTCCTTGCCGCCCAAGGCCAGAATGGTACCGGTGAAGGTCAATTGATCGTTCGCCCACAGCACCACCTTGCCGCCGTCGCCGCGATCCTTCGCCGAGGCATCGATGCGGGTCGCCGCGTCGACGCTCACCGTCGTGGCGGTCGGGATCGCGAAATTCTCAAGCTGTGCGCTCTGATTGTTGACCAGCGACTTGTCCGGCTTGCCGCCGCCCCAGTCGCCGCCGATCATCACCTTGCCGCCGCCGTCCGCGCCCGACGCATCGATGGTCGCGCCCGCGACCTCGATGTGCTCGCCGGTCACGATAATGGTGCCGCCCTTGGTGCCCTTGTCCTGGCCCGACGCCGCGAGCGTGCCGGAGACTTTCACCTTTTGCGGCGGCAGAGTGCTCGCCGTTGTACCCGCGCCGCCTCTGGTCGCGCTTCCCGACCTGGCAGGTGCGCCGGTCGCGGCCGAGAGCACGATCTGGCCCCCTTTGGTGCCGACCGAATTCGCCTCGATCACGCCTGACGTATTGATGACCGAGTCGACCACCTGACGCGCGGCCGCGGCGGTCAGTTCGACGCGCCCGCCATTCGTCTTGAGCTTGCCCTCGTTGGTGATCAGCGACTTGAGCGTCTGCCCGGTCGCGACGTCCTTCACCTGGCCGGCGATCTGGTCGCCGACGCCAAGCGTGACGAGCTTGTCGCCGTAGAAATCGAGACTGAAGGTGTTGCCGGCCGCAAGCGTCACGGTGCCGAGCGTCGCCGTGATGGTGCCGGAATTGCGTACGCCGGGCGCGACCAGCGCGGCGAAACCGCCGCTCGTCGCCGTGATGGTGCCCATGTTGACGATCGAGGCATCCGGCCGGCCCGGCGTCTGGAAATTGAAGCGGCCGGCCATGAAGTCTTCGTTCTTGATATCGCTGGTGGTCGCCAGGAACCCCGCGGTGTTGATCACGGCGCCGGCGCCGAAAATGATGCCGTCGCGGTTGATGACGAACACCTTGCCGTTCGCATCGAGGCTGCCGAGGATCTGGCTCGGGCCCATGCCGCCGACCACGCGGTTGAGCGCGATCGAATTCGAGTTCGGCTGGACGAACGTCGTCTTCTCGCCGACGCCGATGTCGAACATGTGCCAGTTGATGATGGCCTTGTCGGAATGCTGATTGACGGTGACGTTCGCGCTGCCGGGATTCTGAACGGTGGCCGAGCCGCCGACCACGGTGGCGCCGTTCGGTCCGGCCAGCGCGGACATGAGCCCCAGCGGCATCAAGGCCGTGGAGACGAGGAGAAGATTGCGCAGGCGCTGCATCCCGTTCTCCGTCACAGCTTCGCAGCCAAAATGAGAAACGCACGCCAGTCGTTGCGCGGGCCCTCGACGGCTTTCGCCACCGACAGGTCCGCGCTGTAGATGCCGTCCCACTCGGCGCGCCCGCCGCCACCGACCGAGGTGCCGTGTTGTGTCTTCGGAGTGCCGACCGCGGGATCGATGTTGTAGACCTGCCCGTGATCCGCGTAGGCGTAGAGCTGCGCGCGCGTGAGCCGCTTGATGCCGTGCGCGACGTCGTAACGCAACTCGCTGAGCACGGCCCAGCAATGGTCGCCGAGCATCTGCGAGGGATCGAAGGCGCGGCCGAAGAAACGGCCGCCATAGCCGCACTGCTCCGACACCAAGAGTGGCACGAAGGCGTATTGGCCATAGGCGGCGACGAAGGCGGAGAAATTCCAGATCAGCGGCTGCAGCCGGCTGACCGTGCCCTCGATCTTGGTGAAATCGACATGGCCCGCATGGGTGGAGGCGGTGCTTACCAACGCGGCCGGATTGGCGTTTTCGGTCGAGCCAAGCCCGTTGATACCCTGGCTGAAGGTGACATTGGCCTGGTTGATGCCGAGGAAGCTGTCCGCCCAGTCGCCATCGGCCTTGAGGCGGAAACCGCGCAGCCGGTCGCGCGTCAGCAGGTCGCCGACCGCGAAGCTGTCGTCGTTGGTGGCAAAACCCAGTCCCGTGAGGGTCAGGTTCTTCTCGCGCGTGCGGATCACCGGATAGCTGAAGCCCGCCTCGAACAGCGTGCTGCGCGTGCGATAATCGATCGCGAGCAGTTGCTCGGTGCCCGGCCGCCCGAAGCCGTGGCTGGCATTGATGAAGGCGGTGAGCCCCTCGCTGTTGAGGACCTGCCGGTAGCCGAACGAGAGGTATTGCAGCTCCTCGACCTGGAACGTGCCCGCATAGGTGAGGGTGAACGCCTCGTGTGCGCGTGCGACCGTGTTGTTCAGCGTCGCCGAGCCGACATACTGCCAGGGCCCGCGCGCGTGGGTGCCGCGGTTGTCGATGCGCGCGAGGGCGTCGATCGGTTTCTCGGCCACCTCGACGATCAGCGTCGAGGCGTTCGGGTTGGTCGGCGAGGGCTTGAGCGTGGTGGTGAACTTCAACCCCGGCAGGTCGTTCGCCAGCAGGAGATAGCGCTCGAGCGTGCGGATGTTGGCCGGCCGGTCGGCCACGATGCGGTTGGCGTAGTCGGTGAAGAAGTCCCTGTAGCGCGTCAGCTTCTCCGGCCACACCACGTTGTCGACGTAGCCCTCGACCACCTGGATGCGCACCACCGCGCCATGCCGGCCGAAGTTCTGCGGCGGCACGACGGCGCGGGAGAGCACATACCCGGCCGCGCCGTATTTGACCGTGATGCGGCGGGCGAGGTCGTAGATCGCAGCGAGCGAGACTTCGCCGCCGAGCAGGTCGGCGTAGAGCGGGGCAAAGTCGGCTTCGCTGTAGACGGTCGCGCCGGTGATGAGGACCCGGCTGATCGTTAACCGGATACCTTCAGCACCCGGAGGGGCGACCGTTGAGGGGAGCGTAATGGTGGCGCCGCCCGGCTGGGCACGCGGGCCCTGGACCGGCGGGGCCAATTGCTCCCGCTCCCGGCCCGGCTGCGCGCTCGGTGGAATCACCTGCGCAACCGCTGTGACCGGCAGCAGCAGCATCGCCAGAACCGCAAAAAAGCGGCATCTGCCGGCGACCATACCCGCAGCTCCCCCACTCGAACCCCATTCCACCGGGACGGCTGAGACTTGCACGCTGGGAGGGCGATTGGAATAGGCCGCAAGCCCTTGCATCGCATTCCGGATTTGCTGCGGCTTTGGGGCAACGGTTGTGCCGTTTTGGGCCGAAAAGCTCAGGTCTGGCATCGAAACCGGGCAGCCGTTAGCGTACCGGACGCCGCCAACCAGGTTTTGGGGGCGGGTAAGGGCATTCGACACGCCGATGGCTCGTTTGACCACCCGCACGCTTGTCGCCGCGATGTGCGCGGGTCAGGTCGGCAACCTGCTGCCGCACGTCGTGGTGCCGGCGATCATGGCCGAGCACCTGATCCCGCTGTGGGGTCTCTCTGCCGCGCAGGCCGGCCTGATGGCAGGCGCCTATGCGTTCGGGTACATGCTCGCCGTGCCGGTGCTGGCGACGCTGACCGACCGCATCGATGCGCGGCTGGTACTACTTGCCGGCTCCACGCTG
>JAXDOA010000701.1:0-3700 GCA_034669125.1 Hyphomicrobiales bacterium | reverse complement strand
CCCGAAATCGGCGGCCGTGAAGGTGTTGAAGACGCCGTCTACCAGAATGGTCTTGGTTACGTCCGTGCCGACCGGCTCGTCGTTCACCGAGGTAAAGTCGAACGCGAAGCCCCGTGGCGTCGGATCGAGGTCGATGCCGGGCGCCGCTCCGCCGTCGTCCTGCACCTGGAAGGTAAACTGCGGATTGGGCGCGCCATTCGCATCCGCGGCCGGGATGTACTTGAGCAAGCCGGCATCGACGTCGGTCTTGCTGATGACGTCGTTCACTCCGAGCACGACCGCGACGCCGTTGTTCGTCAGCGTGCCGGCGGTCGCCAGCGTCGTGATCTTCACGTTGAGGAACGCGTTCGCCGGGCTGTCGTGCGTGTCGCCAAAGCCGAAGTCGGCGGCCGTGATGGTGTAAGTCTCGTCCTCGGCGATCGTCTTGGTAATAGCCGTACCCGACGGCGCGTCGTTCACCGAATTGACGGTGATGTCGATAGAGGAATCGGCGGTCTTCGCCGGCGGCGGCGTGTTGCCGTTGTCGTCGGAATGTACCGTGAGCTGGTCGGGACCGTGGTAGTCGACAGCACCGTGGTAGATCAGGCCATTGACTGTCGCGTTGATGTCGGCCGTCGACCCGGTCAGCGTGAACGACAGCGAGGCGTTCGCTCCGCCGGACAGGACCGCGCCTCCCACCAATGCGCTGTAGGTCAGCGTGCCATGGGTGACCGAGAACGTAACGGTTTCGTTGCCGGCGCCGACATCGACGTCGGAGATCGAGATGGCATTGCCGGTCCCGGTGCTGAAGACCAGATTGGTGTCTTCGTTGACGCTCTGCGCCCCCGGCACCGTGTTCTGCGGCGCGTCGTTGTCGCCCACCACGGCCACTGTGACATTGGCCGGCACGCTGGTCGCCCCGTCGCCGTCATTGACGGTGACCGCCACGGTGCGCGTGAGAGTGGATGGATTGGCGGTGTTGGTATCCACGTAGGTGAGCGCCTCGACGAGCATGCTGACACGCGTCGGTGTCGCGTTGCTGTTGAACGAGACGACCAGACTGTGGCCGTTCACCCCGTCACCGTTGACGGCGATCGTTCCAATATCGACCCCGACGACCGACACATGACTGCCGGCCGTGACGCCGGCGGAGAGCGTAACCGTGCCGGCCGTGCTGATCCCGAGCACGTCCTCGGCGGAGGCCAGATTGGCGGTGATGGCGGCGGTGAGGTTGCCGGTGTCGAAATTCGCCGAGTCGCTGTCCGTGACGAATGCGTCGCTGCCGAGATCGAGCAGGATCGGCGAACCGCCTTCGGTGAAGGAGCGGCTGTCGCCGTTCAGATTGGCGATGACCGGAGCTGCGTCGATCGCGATCGACAGGCTGGTGCTCTCGTTCAGGGCCGCCGGCGAACCGGTGTGACCCTTGTCGTTGATGTCGATCCCGAGCGTCTCGCTCTGCGTGCCGGTGAAGGTGAGATGGCCGCCCGCGATGAAGCTGTTCAGGGCGGTGAGCGACCCGGTCAAGATGAGTGCGTTTGGTGTCCCGGTGACGGTCACGCCGGCGACGACGTCGGCCGTGAGCGCGCCGGTCGCGACCGTGAACGTCGCCTGTTCATCAACGTTGCCATCGAGATCGTTGAAACTGATCCCGGTGATCGCGATCGGCGTGCCCGGGTTGCCGGCAAAGCCGCCCGAGGTGGCAATGTGCGGCGAGTCGTTCTCCGCCGCGATGGTGACGGCCGTCGTCGCCGCGATAGCATTGTTCTGGGTGCCGTCATTGACGGTCCAGGTGATCGTGCGTGTGGTGTTGCCGACGGCGCCGAAGTTGCTCGGATTGTCGCCGGTGTTCTGGAACTTCACCGACTGAAGCACCGTTGTATAGTCCGTGGTGCTCGCCGTCCCGCTCAGCGACAGCACGCCGGCCGCGAAGCCTCCGGTGATCCCGTGCGCCGTGGCAAACGTCGAGTCGAACGTCAGCACGTCGCCGGTGAACAAGCCGGCCGAGATCGTGACGGTCGCGCTGTCGAGGGCGTTGCTGTCATCCGTGACGGTGATCGCGTTGTCGACGAAGATCGCCGGTCCTCCGCCCGCACCGGTTTCGGTGAACGTCACGGCGTTGCCAGCAAAGTTCACGGCCGGCGGGTTGTTCGGCTGAATGCCCTGGAAGCCGAAATCGAGCGTGGTGTTCACATCGTTCTTGGGTGGCGTACCTCCGTCGGAAGTCGGTTCGGTGTTGTAGGCGAGCGTGATCGGCAGGCTCGCGACGGTGACGCCTGCGACGCCGATGGCGCCGCCATTGTCGTCGTTGTCGACACCGGCGCCGCCCGGAGCGTCCGGATCGGGATTGCCCGGAGCGGATGAGAAGGGCTGGCTGTTGGCGCCGTCGTACAGCGTGTGGCCGGCCGTGAAATTGGTCGACTCCACCGCCACGATGTAATCGCCGGGCGCAAGGCCCGTGAACGAATAGAGCCCGCCGCCGGCCGTGGTCACCGTCGAGCCGATCTGGAGGTCGCCGGCGTCGAGACCGCCGGAGGCGTTGGTGTCGGCATAAAGTCTCAGCGTGACGCCATTGATGCCGGCGTCGATTCCGGCATCGTAGACGCCGTTGAAGTTGAGGTCGTTGAAAACGAGATCGCCGAGCGTCAGGGTGTCAAGCGTCGTCACGTTGGTATTGGTGTTGATCGACGGGAAGCTGCTGGTGACCGTGCCGACGTTGGACGGATTGACGATGAGTTGATTGGTTTGCGCGTTGACCGTCGCGTCGAACGTGATGGTGACGGTCCGGCCAGCCGGAAGCGTCCCGATCGAAACAGGCCCGACCGCGAACTCTTCGTGATCGATGCTGCCGGGCGTCGCGCCGGCGGCCTCGTGCTCGCCGGGCAGACGCCGTTCGCCGGTGACCAGGTAACCGAACATCAGATCGTCGCGATCGGAGAGCGCGTAAGTGTCCTCGAGGCCGAGTTGATGACCCAGCTCGTGCATCACGGTGCTGAGCAGATCGATGTGGCCGGCCGGTATTCCGGACGGATCGGTCTGCAGCCGCGTGGCGCCCAGTACATTCGCGAACTCGGCATCGTCGGCCGGGTTGGCATCGACGTACCAGCCATAGCCGGCGGCATCTGCGTCGATCGTAATGTGTCCGGGTAGCGCCGAGCCGAGATAGAGGCCGGCCAAGTCGGACACGCTGAAGCTCACACTGTGCAGGTAAGCGTCCTGCTCGGCGGTCAGGCCGGTTGCCTCCCAGCGCGCGATCGCGGTCTGCACGATGCCGTCGAGTTCGGCTTGCGTCAGATGGGTCTCGACCGTGCCGGGAGCGGCCTGCGCGGGCGGCTCGGCCGGCGGCGGATTGGCCGGCGCCTCGGAGGGCGTCGGGTCGGCCGGCGGCGCGTCCGGCGCAGGCGGTGCAACCACCTGCAAGGTGCCATTGACGAGTTCGAGATCGACGGTTGCCGCAACCGCACTGTTCTGGATCAGCTCGGCCTCGAACGCCCCGCTGTCATGCCGCAGCACAATGTCGCTGGTGCCGTCGTTGTTGATGTCGCCGATGCCGACGATGGACCACCCGGCCTCAAGCTGACCGGGAATGTACCAGTTGATGGCCTCACCGGCGCTGTTGAAGGTGTCGATCTTCAACAGCCCGTCGCTGCGCAACGACAGCAGGTCGGTCGCGCCGTCGCCATTGAAGTCCCCGACGCCGGCGACCTGCCATTGCGTCGCCGGC
>JAXDOA010000700.1:0-3858 GCA_034669125.1 Hyphomicrobiales bacterium | reverse complement strand
GGACCCGCCTGGTGCACAGCCGTGAGATGAAGGTCATCGAGCGCTACAGCGCGCTCGGTCCCGAGGGCAAGGATCTCGCGATGATCCTGCTGCGCCTCGGTCGCGGCCGTTTGGGTCACTGAGCCACCATCGGCGGCACTTCGCGGTAGGCAAGGTTCCGCCCATCACGCGATTGACCAACCTCCTGGGCTGTACACCTAGACCAACCTCTAGGAATGCCACCACTGGCGCTCAGCGGTTAAGCTTTCGCACCTTATGGGGATGAAAACAACGGGGAACTTGGATCGCGCGGCAGTACGCGTGGCGTTCGGCCTAGTGTTAGCCGCCTTGGTGTTGACGTCGATGCTTATCCAGGGCCGGGAAATCACCGATGACGCTTACATCCTGTATCGCTACGCCGAAAATTTCGGCACAGGCAACGGATGGGTGTTCAATCCCGGGCACCCGTCGGACAATGCGGTCACGTCGACCCTCACCGTGCTGCTCTTGTCGGTAGGTCGCGCGGTCGGAATCAGTGTGCCGATTTTCGCCGCGGTCATTTATTTCCTTGCAAGCTCAGGTACCGCCATCTTGGCGTGGTTGACCCTGGAGAAATTCAACTGCCGAACGGCCGGCGTCGTCTGGGCACTGCTGATCGCGACGTCCCCGCTGCTCGTTTCGTTCTGGGGCATGGAATCGAGCCTCTACTTATTACTCCTCACCCTTGCTCTTTACTTGGCTGCCTCTCGGTGCCCCGCCTGGATGACGGGGTTGGCGCTCGGTTTGATTGTTCCGACGCGGCCAGATGGAGTGCTCGTCGTACTGGCTTTGGTGCTGGTGTTCTTCGTTCTCGATAAGGAACGCCGCCTCACTCGCCGTGGCTGGTTTGAGTTCGCAGCAGCGGCCGCTGTCCCGGTCGTGGCATATGCCTGCTTCGCGTACGTCACATTCGGAACCGTGCTGCCAAGCACGTTGAGCGCGAAGATCGCACAGGTACAGTCCGGCTACTTCCATTCCTTCATTCCGGGCGTCGGAATAGCAATGGCTGGTGTCTTTCCCTATGGCCAGGTGGGGCCAGGGATTTTCTTGTTCGTGATCATGATGCTGGCAGTGGTCGGACTGATCGCCGTAAAGCGCGGATTCGCCTGGCAGGTCGCCCTGACATTGCTCATGGGCAGCGCCGCGATAGCGGTCGTATTCGGCGTACTACGGGTCGCGGCATACTCGTGGTACTACGTGATTCCGTTTGTCACATTGCTCATGTTGGGAGCGATGGGGGTTCAAGCCATTGTTGAGGCGGTCGCACCGCGGGCGAAGACCCCCCTCCTAGTAGCCGCGTGCATTCTCCTCGCAGCCACTGGGCTTTTGCAGGTAAATACCAAGGTGGCGCCGTTTCGTACCGATTATGCTCATGTGAGTGATTGGCTCCGCGAGAACACTCCTCCGGAGTCACGTATCGCAGCGATGGAGCTCGGGTTCATCGGGTGGTACTCGAAACGTTCGATCATCGACTATCTCGGCTTGCTGGACCACCACGCCGATGACTTCCTCTCGGCGCGGGACTTCACATCGTGGCCCCGCTACTACCAGCCCGACTATTGGGTCACGCGGGGGGATTTCATCGACACGCCATTCTTTGAATCGACCTGTTTCAAACAAACATTCAGGCACGTTCACCAATCTGGCAACATAGGCGTTTACCAGCGTATTGCGCCTATACAGTGTTGATGCAGATCAGCGCGGAACACTTGGGCGACGTTCGCACGCCGAGCACCGTTATCCGAGGAGCTCTCGCGGCAATTGCGCCTTGACCGTCGTCACGACACTCCACACAAGGAACACACCCCAACTACTGTCGGCGATGTCCTCGACTATGTGTCAGGGATGTCCTCGGTCACCACGAGCGTTGTTGACGCCCTTGGGCTAAATTAGCCCAACGATTCGAGGGAGAAATTGTCGATGAGCCATCCGCAATCCACATTCAACGAGAGCGCCGCGTACTACCTCGGCGAGCGACCCGAGATGCTCAAACTCGTACCTTCCGGGGTGAAACGGGTCCTAGAGCTCGGATGCGGGGAAGGCGGGTTCAGTGCCGCTGTGAAACGGAAGTTCGGCGCCGAATGCTGGGCGATGGAATACAACCCCGCGGTGGCCGAGAAGGCAGCCAAGGTATTGGATCGAGTGCTCGTCGGTGACGCAGACAACAACATCGACGAACTTCCCGATGGCTACTTCGACGCAATCGTCTGCAACGACGTGCTCGAGCACCTCGCATACCCGCAGGAGACACTGAAACGGTTGCGGCCGAAGCTAAGTCCCAACGGTGTGGTGGTGGCGTCATTGCCCAACATCCGCTACCTCCCAGCTTTGTCTCAGATCGTGTTTCGCCGAACCTTTCCCCTGGAGGACGACGGGATCTTCGATCGAACTCACCTGCGGTGGTTCACCCGCAAGAACATCATCCAGATGTTCGAGGAGTGCGGCTACGAGGTCACGAAGTTGCGGGGCAACGGGATGGGAAACCCGTTGGTCGTGACTATCGGCATCGTCACCTTGGGATATTTCTGGGATGCGGTGTGGATGCAGTACAAGGTCGTCGCTACAGCTAAGTGAGCGACCAACACCGCGGTCGTGACGTCGAACCCGAACCATGACCCTCAAACCTGACAGAATCCATTCACCGGGAAACACGCCATCAGCTACCGCCCCCCTTCAGCTCGAGCCTTTCCGCTGTCATCAGCGCCCACCATCCGCGCCGTACAGAAAATCTTCCTTGCACTGGTGAACTCGCGACAAGGAGCCATCAAGGCCTCCTTGCAGCGCGTCCATCGCCGAGGCCCGAGAACCGCGCCCTCCACCACGGATCGGAACCAGATCAGCACCCACCACAGCGCATTGACGATCCGGATGCCCGCCGGCGCCGCGGGGTCCACGACCATCGACGTGATGACACGCAGCTGGTCGAGCCAGTCTCGCGAAAGAGCCTTGTTGCGAACCGATTCCGTCGCCGCCGTGTGGCTACGCACCGAGCACTCCGTCGGAACGAAGCAGACCGTGGTACGCACCATCAGGCGAAGCCAGAGATCCAGATCCAGCAGTTGATAGATGTCATTGCGGAAACGTCCGGCGTCGAGCGCCAGATCGCGGCGAAACATCACGCAGGTGGGCTCGCCCACCCAGTTGTGGTGTGTCCCGCGGACGGCCATCTGCATCACCAGCTTGCGTCCGTCATTCCGCGCGGCGAGGCCCTTGAAGTGCGTGTGCAGTTGGCCGTACCCCTTGACGAACGCTGCGTCCTCGGTGTCGATCCTCCGCGGTGCGAACGCCATTCCAGCGTCCGCCTCGCGAAGGACACCGACCAACGTCTGCAGAGCGTCTGGCAACAACCAGTCGTCTGCGTGGACGAACTGCACGTAGGTGCCGCGGGCGAGTTCTAGACACCTGTTGTGGTTGCCAACGAGTCCGAGGCGAGAGTCGTTGACCACCAGTCGGTCTCCCGGCCGGAGCATCTGCTTCACCACGTCGGTGGTGCCGTCCGCCGACGCATCGTCCACGACGAGAATTTCGAAGTCGACGCCGTCCTGCGTCAGGACACTGTCGAGACAGCGTTCCACCGTCACCGCGCTGTGGTAGGTGGGCACGCAGATCGACACCGTTGGATTCGCGGTCATCGACGCGTCAACCGTCCACCGAACACCTTCATACCCCCGGATCCACGGCGTCGTCCCTTGGCGCTGACCGCGCCCCCCTAGTTCGTCAGCGCGATGTACTTGGTGTCGAGATATTCTTCGATGCCCTCGGATCCGCCCTCACGACCGAACCCGGATTGCTTGACACCGCCGAACGGCGCAGCCGGGTCGGAGATGACGCCGCGGTTGA